>CAVUMJ010000230.1:0-8348 GCA_963741375.1 uncultured Pseudomonadota bacterium | reverse complement strand
CCATTGGTGGCGAATTTCATCATCATTAATGAAATGCACCGTCAATTTAGTGCAAGGGTCAAAATGGTATTCTTGTTGATCAAAGGCAAACATAGTGCCGGGAAATTTTTCAGCATACTTGTGGCCGGCATGAACAGTAATTTCTTTTGTAGCAGAAACTTTTTCACAACCGCCTGGAAGGGTGTCTGTGTTTTCCCCCATTACCATTGCGCCATCCATATCCATAAGGTGACCCTCTCCATGCGCCATCATTTGAGTGTGGTCTTGAAACTCTTTAGCAAAAACTTGAGTAACAGACATTCCGCAGATTAAAAAGACAATTGCAAGTTTGTTGCCCATTATGTGTTATCTCGTTTTAAAATGATGTTGTCACCGGCAAGGCAGATATTCTAAAACTTAAAAAGCAAGCCTCAGAATATCAGCTTGTAAAATAGATATTAAAGTTCCTTGGCTTTACCGAGAAGTTTGTCGACGCTGAGTTTAAAGCCGGCGTGTGACAGGTAAAGAATATAAAGTAGGCCAAAAAATACCAGAATATATATTCCAATTCTGCCTTTGCTGGTTGGTTCACCGGTACCGGCTTTGAAAGACATGTGCGCATCCAATCTTTCACCACTGTCTTGCAATAAGGTAATGTGAATTAAATATTTTCCTTCTTCTGGAACGCCATTAGCCAAATTTAGAACGACAGTGCCTGATTTATGTTTTTTGGCTTCTTGATAAAAAACCCGTGTACCTTCAGGCTCTTTGGTTACTTCAAATTCAATTGCCATATTGCGGTAGCGTTGATCCTGATAATCGAATACTAATTGAGTCAAAGTATGTGTATCAGGTAGTTTTCCACAAAACTCTTCGGCCGGATAGGCTTGAGGTTGGTATGCGGTATAATGTAGCCAATGGTCTTTTTCCAATTCGAACTTACATTGGTCGGTATCCGTTCCGGCGGCGCCGCCATGAGCCATTAGCGAGCCGGAAAAAACCAAGCCCAAAAACCCAAGTACAACATTCCTAAAAAAATGCGAATTTCTCATATCTATTCCCCCGCTCTATAAATATTTATTATTTTTATCAAACAATTAAATCTGGAATATTATCGCATAAAAATGCGATAGCATAGCCTGATCTACAACCAATCCATTAAGACTAGCATAACCAATAAATCAAATAAAGACTATACTTTATTTATCTGAGGAAAAGACTTTATTTTATTTTTTTGCCCTCAATTGATGACTGTCTTTATAATGTTAGGCTGCGTTTGACAACTGCCCTAGTGCTTAATTCAGAACTTCTGAAGAAAACTTCAAGTTATCAATAAATTATGTCCAAATTAATAAACTCCCCCGAATGGAATGCTGTAAAGATTCATCATAAGGAAATTTCCGGAAATTTTTGTATGAAGGATGCTTTTGCTAAGGATGATCAGCGTTTTGCTAAATTTTCAATCAATTCTGAAGATATCTTATTTGATTTTTCAAAGAATTTGATTAATGAAGAAACCATCCCCTTACTAATCAGTCTGGCTGAAAGAGCTCAGCTAAGAGAAAAAACTGAGGCAATGTTTTCCGGTTCAATCATTAATACCACTGAAAAAAGAGCAGTATTACATACTGCTTTGCGTAATCGCAGCAATAAACCAGTATATTTTCGTGGACAGGACGTGATGCCGGAAATCAACAAGGTTCTGAACAAAATGCGCGATTTTACTGAGCTGGTTCGCTCAGGGAAATGGACGGGTTATACCGGCAAAGCAGTGACGGATATTGTTAATATTGGCATTGGGGGTTCGGATCTTGGCCCCAAGATGGTTGATACGGCATTAAAACCTTATGGCAAGGAAACATTAAAAGCCCATTTTGTATCGAATGTTGATCAAACCGATATTGTTGAAACATTAAAACCATTAAATCCCGAAACAACACTGTTTTTGATTTCTTCTAAAACTTTTATAACGCAAGAAACCATGACAAACGCGCATTCCGCACGTAACTGGTTTTTGAATGCTGCTATTGATCCTAAGCATATATCCAGACACTTTGTGGCAATTTCTACAAATGAAGAAAAGGTTCGCGAATTTGGTATCGATCCGGAGAACATGTTCGAATTTTGGGATTGGGTGGGGGGGCGGTATTCATTATGGTCTGTCATTGGCATGTCAATAGCGCTTTATATCGGCATGGACAATTTTGAAGAATTGCTGATGGGTGCGCATCTTGCAGATGAGCATTTTCGCTACGCGCCTTATGAAAAAAATATACCGGTCATCATGGGTTTGCTTGGAATTTGGTACAACAATTTTTTCGAAGCAGAAACGTATGCAATCTTACCCTATTCAGAGTCGCTTAAATATTTTGCTGATTATTTCCAACAAGGTGATATGGAAAGTAATGGCAAAAGCGCGACTATTTCCGGGGAAAAAGTGGATTATAATACCGGGCCTATCATTTGGGGGCAGCCAGGCACAAACGGTCAACATGCATTTTTTCAATTAATTCATCAAGGCACTAAGCTGGTGCCTGGGGACTTTTTGGCCGCGGCGCAAAGCCATTATGGTTTGCCAGACCATCATGATATTTTGATTTCAAACTTTTTAGCCCAGGCTGAAGCTCTGATGCGCGGTAAAACGGAAGAGGAAGTCAGAAGGGATTTAAGTCATGAGCCAAATTTGGATGATGCGTTAATTGCTTCCAAAATTTTTGATGGTAATAAGCCTTCAAATTCCTTTCTGTTCAAAAAACTTACCCCAAGAACGCTTGGAAAATTGATTGCTTTTTACGAACATAAAATCTTTGTTCAAGGTGTAATATGGAATATTAACTCCTTTGACCAAATGGGGGTGGAGCTGGGGAAAGTTTTAGCGAAAGCGATTTTGACCGAATTGAAAAGTGAAGAAATAATTGCTTCACATGATTCATCCACAAACGGTCTGATTAATGCTTACAAAAGTTTGCGCAAGGTCTGCTGAGGCGTAATTGCAGAATAGGTTGAAATTTAGCTTACTGTTTACGTTTAGTTTTAAAAAAATCGGTTAGTATTTCCGAGCAAGTTTGCTCCAGAATTCCGCCGGTCCATATGATTTGATGATTAAGAAATGCTGCGTCCGAAAGGTGTAGGGCATGACATACTGCGCCGCGCTTAGGGTCTGCGGCGCCGAATACTAGGCGCTTAATCCGTGCATTAGCAATAGCACCCATGCACATGACGCAAGGTTCTAATGTTACATACAGAGTGGTGTCCGGTAATCGATAATTTTGAAGTTTTTTTCCGGCGTTTCTGAGTGCGATAATCTCGGCGTGAGCCGTTGGATCGTGTTTCTGTATAGGTTGATTCCAGCCTTCGGCAATGCATTGATCATTGTAAACCAGTAAAGCGCCAATTGGGACTTCGCCTTGCTGTTCAGCCCTGGCCGCCAGGCGGATGGCGTGGTGCATCCAGTCTTCGTCAGTCATGTGTTTAAACTGTAGCTTTACTTAGCCTGTCATTTACAGCCGCCCAGGTTTCAGTGTCCGGAGGCTGTTCAATTAGAATCATGTCAAGATTAAGTTTGTCCAGTTCCCTTAAAGAGCTATAAAGCGCTGTTTCATAGTTTTCTGATTGTTCAGGCAGGTGAAGCAAATGTTGACAAGGTAGAGATGCCAGTTTCTGACTGAAAACCAATAGGCCTATGTTTTTTCCTTTGGCGCATAGATCGTCTATCATGGCAATCATAGTTTCTGTCTGACACAATAAGGACATGGTGTGGGGGGCATAATGTACTGCCATCATGCCAGGCGCTCTAATTTTGGTTTGTGTAGAAAGTTTGATGTCTGTTTTTAAAACTGCTTTCAGCTGGCTTCGGGTTATACGTCCAGGTCTTAGAATATTCGGGAATTCATCGCTTAAATCCAGGATGGTGGATTCCACTCCAACAGTGCAAGGTCCGCCATCAAGTATACAAGCTACATTTTCTCCAAGCTCTTCCGAGACATGTATGGCTTGGGTAGGGCTGATATGTCCGAAACGGTTGGCTGAAGGTGCGGCAATTCCGTTGCCGAAAGCTTGCAATAATTGCAATGCTACCGGATTAGCCGGGATACGAAGCGCAATTGTGTTCTGACCACCGGTCACAATCAATGGAACTTTTGGTTTTTTATTTAGAATGATGGTCAAAGGTCCTGGCCAGAATGCATTTGCCAATTGCCAGACTGCGTCGGAGATGTTTTCTGCCCAGTCATTAACCTGATCTACATTGGCAAGATGAACAATTAAAGGGTGATCGTCAGGTCTGCCTTTAGCGGCAAAAATTTTGCCGACTGCTTCAGGATTGGATGCGTCTGCACCCAAACCGTATACTGTTTCAGTTGGAAAAGCCACCAGTCGCCCCTGTCGTAACAGTTCTGCGGCTTGGTTAATAGTTTGGGGAGTTACAGGTGTAGGATTCAAAGCCAATCAATTGCATAAATAAAGGCTAATTCTACCTTTTGTTAGTGAAGTTTTGGTATTAATTTAGAGGTTGTCAATAAAAAACCATATTCAGTATGACGAACGTTAGTGCCTAAAATGCCGCATTCCTGTTAACACCATGGCTAGATTGTGTTCATTTGCTGCAGCAATGATGTCTTCGTCCCGTAATGAGCCACCCGGATGAATGACGGCAGTGACGCCGGCCTCTGCAGCGGCATCAATACCATCTCGAAATGGGAAGAAAGCGTCAGAAGCCATGACTGAACCGGCTACGGTTAAACCTTCATCGGCTGCTTTTATTCCGGCAATTCTGGCAGAATATACCCTACTCATTTGACCTGCGCCAACTCCAACGGTTTGACCATTCTTGCAATAAACAATGGCGTTGGATTTAACAAATTTGGCAACTTTCCATGAGAACATTAAATCCGCCATTTCCTGTTTGGTTGGTGCGCGTTTACTAACAATTTTGACATCATTTTCAGAAATAGCGCCAATATCTTTGTCTTGAACCAGTAATCCGCCTCCTACTCGTTTGAAATCGAGTGAAGGGTTGTTGCCGGTCCACTGCCCGCATTCCAGAATTCGAACATTGGGTTTTTTAGTTAAGACAGTTTTAGCTCTTTCAGAAATGACTGGGGCGATAATCACTTCTACAAATTGTCTGGTTATTATTTCGGTTGCTGTTTGTTCGTCCAGTTCCCGATTAAAAGCAATGATGCCGCCATATGCCGAAGTTGGATCAGTAGCGTAAGCCAGATTGTAAGCGCTGAGAATATTCTCAGCTATAGCTACTCCACATGGATTGGCATGTTTGACAATCACACAGACGGGATGGTCGTTAAAAGATTTAGCGCATTCCAAAGCAGCGTCGGCATCGGCTATGTTGTTATAAGATAATGCCTTGCCCTGGCATTGTTTTGCGCTGGCGATACAGCCGCTAGCTGGATTGTTTTCCCGATAAAATGCTGCTTGCTGGTGGGGGTTTTCACCATAGCGCATATTTTGCAAAAGATGAAATTGCAAATTAAGTGTTTCAGGAAATCCATTAGCATTAATTTTACTTAAATAAGCAGCAATGGCGGTGTCATAACGGGCAGTATGTTCAAAGCTTTTTAGTGCGAGTCTAAAGCGAGTGGAGTGGCTCAAACAGGAGTTGTTTTCCTGTAGTTCGGATAAAATTTCAATATAATCCTGTGGGTCGACTATGACAGCTACGTCGCTGTGGTTTTTTGCGGCAGCGCGAATCATGGTCGGACCGCCAATGTCGATATTTTCAATTGCAGTTTCGAGGTCACAATCAGTTTTGTCGACCGTTTGTTCAAATGGATATAAATTGACTACTACCAAATCAATTGCTTTGATGTCGTTTTTTGCCATCACCGCGTCATCCACGCCCCGTCTAGCTAGAATGCCGCCATGAACTTTGGGGTGTAAAGTTTTCACTCTGCCATCCATCATTTCAGGAAATTCAGTGTATTCGGATACTTCTGTAACTACAATTTGGTTGGCAGCTAATAATTTAGCAGTACCACCCGTAGAAAGCAGTTCTATGCCTAAGCTGTTAAGATTACGACAAAACTCCAGAATGCCTGCTTTGTCTGAAACGCTGATTAGAGCACGGCTAACTTTTTTATTCATTTAAAAAAACTCGAAGAAGAGAGGGAAAATTGTTATTCAATGCCGTAGTATTCCAGTTTCTTTCGTAAAGTACTGCGACTAAGACCCAAAACCTTTGCGGCTTTGGTCTGATTAAAGTCCGAATGTCTAAGAGCTGTTTCCAACAATGGCTTTTCAACTTCGGTCAAAACTAATTGATATAAACCCGAGGAGTCATGTCCATTAAGATGGGAGAAATAGTCTTCGACACAATGGCGAACATGGTCGGAAAGAGTGTGGTTTATAGTTTTGATTGGTTGTTTTTCCATCTAGGCTGCTCTAGGAATGATGAAATTAAACGACCTGTTTACCAGTTCGATTTGTTGTTTTGGACATAGAACATGATTGATTGCTGATTTGTGTGATACCGGTAAAGAACCCAGGCAATCAAAGTACCAGCCGATATGTTTACGCGCAATTCTAACACCAGTGTTATTGCCGTAAAAGCTGTAGAGATTATCCAGATGTTGATTAATGACCGTTTTGATCTCGCTCAAAGTTGGTCCTATATAGGGTCTATTATTAAGTTTGGCGTTAAGTTCTTTAAAAATCCATGGATTACCTCTGGCGGCCCTGCCGATCATGATTCCGTCCGCTTGGGTAAATTGCAAAACTTTCCGGGCTTTTTCACTGCAGTTTATATCGCCGTTAGCAATAACCGGTATGTTGACTACCTGTTTGACCTGTTTAATAGTTTCATATTCCGCTTCGCCGTGAAATTTGCACGCACGAGTGCGGCCATGAATGGTAATTGCTTGGATTCCGGCATTTTCAGCAATCTTTGCAATGCGAATCGCATTGATATTGTTTAAGTCCCAACCAGTACGGATTTTCAAGGTAACCGGTACTTCAACAGCACTAACGACGCTCATTAAAATACTTTCAACTAGAACTTCATCTCTTAACAAAGCTGAGCCTGCAGAAACTGAACAGACCTTTTTTGCCGGGCATCCCATGTTTATATCGATAATTTGCGCACCGCGAGCTTGATTTATCTCGGCGGCCATAGCCATTTGCTTAGGGTCCGCGCCAAGTATTTGCACAGAGTGTAACCCAACTCCGCTGAAATCTGCTTTTTTTAATGTTTTAGGATGGCTTTGCAAATTTTCATTGGAAATCACCATTTCTGAAATAGTTAAGCCTGCACCAAATTGGCTGCATAATTGCCGGAATGGCTTGTCGGTAATTCCCGCCATCGGTGCAAGCAAAAATTGATTTGGGAGCTGGAAAGTGCCTATTTGCATGTGCTATTGCCTTGAAAAGGGCATAACATCATACCTGAAAATTTATGGATGATCGATTCAAAACTAGTTTTTTAGACTAATTTTTTATATGACTTGATCGATACCGTTCATGGCGGCAATTGAGTTTAACAAGTTGCCGAGAAATTTAGCTTTGGAGGTGTGGTTGAGTAGTAGAGATACTCAACCACATTATTTGTTTGGGTAGTGGTTCAGTTTGAATTAAATGTCAGTTATCGCGATTTACATTGATGGTTGGTATCCGCCAGTTTTGGAAACCGCGAATATTTGTCCGGGGACGCTGCAAGTAGATCCTTGTAAGCTTTGCGCCGGAATCCCTTCCGGGGCTAAACCCCGGCCAAATACTCCCGATTCCCAAAACTTCTGTTATCTCTATCAAAAAACAATCTTCACATTATTCAAACTTAATCACCGCCTTTGTTTGAAATATAGTTTATAAATTTCAGGGATGGTTTGCTATTAAATAGTAGCTTTACGGCGGGCTGCAAGATGATGGTCGGAAAAAGGTTCATGATTTTCCAGTCCAATTATTTCACATTTGCCACCGTTGTGATTGTACTCTTCACAATAGTGATGGATAAACTCCATAACTGTATGGTCGATCAATTCTGCTTCAGTTAAATCGAAAAACACTGCTTTTTTTTCCGGAAAGTCAGCTAAAAGACTTTTCAAGGCTATGAAATTGGAAAACACTGCGGCTCCGCTGATTTGTATATGATAGGTGTCTTCATTAGATTGATGAAGGTGATAGCCCAGTTTGAAGATATTTGAAAATTTCAGGCCGCGAATCAGATGTATGATCATTTCTGAAAATACGCCAATAAAAACGCCAATTAACAAGTCTGTGGCTAGAACACCAATAATGGTAATTAAAAATACTGCAAAATTATCCAGACCCACCGAGAGGGTTTTAGCAAATTCTTTTGGAGAAGCCAGTCTGAAACCGGTAAACACCAATAATGCTGCTAGTGAAGTAAGAGCGATGCG
>CAVUMJ010000229.1:0-11265 GCA_963741375.1 uncultured Pseudomonadota bacterium | reverse complement strand
AAGGCACCACCTTCCATATTCAATTGCCGCTAAAAATGGTAAACACAGGAACAAACAACCATGGATAAAAAAAATATTCTGTTTGTAGATGAAAACGAAAATGTGATTAGCGGCATACAGCGGCAATTACGTTCATACCGTGAGCAATGGCAATTATTTTTCGCTACCAATGCTAATCAGGCATTGGAATTGATGGAACAAAATAGTATCGACTTAATTATTAGCGACATGATGCTGCCCAAAATGCGTGGCGATGAGCTGTTAAAGATAGTCGGTGACCGCTATCCGATGACGGTGCGCTTGATACTCAGCGGATTAACTGATGAAGCCAGTCTGAAAAGCGCTCTGCAAGTGGCGCATCAATATTTAAGCAAGCCTTGTAGCGCGGAAACCTTGAGAGAGACAATTTCCCAGGTATTTAAGATTCAATTTTGTTTGGATAATTTCAGGATAGCCAAGACCTTGGGGGACGCCAGTCAATTACCTAGCTTGCCCAGTATCTATCATGAACTGAATGCGGCAATCGGAGATGAAAAAACCACAGTTAAGGATTTGGCAAAAATTTTTTCACGAGACATGGTTTTAACCGCCAAACTCTTGCATTTGATCAATTCGCCTTATTTCGGCATGAATCGGGTTATATCCAACCTGGAAGAAGCTATCAACCTGATTGGTATTAAGAAACTGAATAATTTGGTAGTTTCAGTGCATGTCAAATCGGCGTTTCCGGTGACTGATCCAAAAGTGGAAAGTTATATGGAATATTTATGGAAAGAAGCCGGCCGCGTGTCTGAGCTTGCCAGACTGATTTCCTTAGCGGAAAACCAGGATGAAGACAGACCTGATCAGGCCTTCTTAGGAGGATTGTTACACAATATGGGGTTGTTGATTTTCCTGTCTCAAGGAGGTGAAAAACTTAAAAGCTTGCTGAGTCATGTTGCCGGAACCAGTCAGCCGGTAACCGAACTGGAAACTGCTATTTATGGCTTTACCCGTTCCGAGGCGGCAGCCTATGTATTAAGCCTATGGAAAATCCCTCCACGCATTATAGAAGCTATTATGTTGCAAAACTCCCCTAATGAAACTGATTATGATGGCATGAATGCTCTGACTGCCGTACATGCAGCAGCTTGTTTGTTAAAACCGCAAAAGTTGAAAGGAACAGATAGGTTGTTCGATATGACTTTGGACGAGCATTATTTGAAGCGTATCAATAAATTAAATCGTTTGCCAGTTTGGCAGGAATTGGCCGAAAAAGTCCTGATACAGGCAGAGCGCTCAGGAAGGTAAGTGATAGTCCGTGGACACTAATTTTTTGCCTAAAATACTTTTTGTAGAAAATCAGGCAGATATTCCGGAAAGTTTTTACTGTGCCATGCAGGAGCAATATCAGCTTCATATTGTGAACTCGGCCGAAAATGGGTTGACTTTATTACGCAGTCATGAAGACTTTGAACTGATTATATCCAATTCCAATCTGTGTGAGTTTAATAATGGAGAGTTTCTAAAACAAAGCCGTATTATTTCACCTTACAGCATACAGATTTTGTTGATGAATGCTGATGAACTCAACGAGCTTATTCCCATTCTTAATCAATTGGATGTATATCGCTATCTGATCAAACCATTGGTTTTGGAAGAACTAGTCCGGGTAATCGGTAATGCGTTATTACAATACAATTTGCTAATTACTAAGCAAGAATTGCAAAAGGAACTGGAGTATAAAAATACCATTCTGGCGATTAGTCTGGAAGCAATCACGCAGAATAAACAATTACTGGAACAGCAATTGGCCATTGCCAAAACCGTTTACGACAAAATTGATGTGTTTAGCCATGAAGAACCGGACGGCCTGGATTATATTATTGAAACAACACATGCTATTAGCAGTGGTTTTTTGCTGACTCATGTGTCCCGGGACAGACAGTGGTTTTATCTAATGATGGGCGATACTGTAGGCCAGGGTTTCTATTCCACATTGGCATTAACTTTGGTTTCTGAAGTATTTGAAGGCCAATGTCCGCATCATCCGCATATTGAAGAACTGGCGCATAATATCAATCAGAAAATTTGTCATAAACTGCCGGATGGTATGTTTTGTGTGGGGTTCTTACTGAAATTGCATTTAAGTGATGGACGAATGCATGTCTGGCAAGGTGGGATGCCGGCAGCCTATTTTCTGGATGAACAAGGGAAAGTTCTTAAAAAACTCTCTTCAGAAAATATGCCGCTAGGCCTTCATGCTGAAATGGATTTGGCTGGAACCGCAAGTTTCCATGATACTAGCGGGGTGTCCTCCATGTTCGTCTGCAATCAGGCATTGCTTGAGCAAGTTTCCGATGCAGAAGGCGTGTTTGGTAGTGAAATGCTGGAAGCAGTATTAAGCGATACCCGAACCGGCATTCGCCGTGTGGACAATCTGATCGGGCAATTGTTGATTTTGCAACAACAATTCCCGCAAACTGACGATATCTGTATATTGGAACTACACTTTTCCCGTCTGACCAAAGCCCTGGAGAGCATATGAATGATACTGTTGACAGCATTAGCCGCAAAGTTCTGTTTGTCGATGATGAAGTGTTATTACTGGAAGGCATCAAACGGCAATTACGGCGAGAATTGGATATCACCACTGCTGAAGGCGCCGCCGCCGCTCTATCCATCCTATACAGTGAAGGGCCATTTGCTGTAGTGGTATCCGATTACAATATGCCGGGTATGGATGGCATAGCGTTTTTGAGTGAAGTTTATCGGCTTTATCCTCATACTGTCTTGATGATGTTGACTGGCCGCGCCGAACTGGATGTGGCTGTCAACGCTTTGCATACGGGTCATGTTTCCCGCTTTCTCAATAAGCCCTGTCCCAAGGAAATATTGCTGGAAACCATGACAGACGGTTTGGAACAATATCGTCTGCGCATGTCGGAACAATTGTTGCAAAAACAAATACAACAAGCCAATCAGCAACTGAATCTATTGAATAATCATCTGGAATCGCTGGTTGAAGAAAAAACCCGCGCCTTACAGTTACAATATCGTTATGTCGCGGATCTGGCGCAGATGCAAAATTCTCACAGTATTATTGAAGCCTTTGTGGCGGCAGTGGAAACTTTAACCACAGTCAAAGATATCTGCTTATGGCTAAGTCCGCAGCTTGATGGCCGGTTTTCCTGTTTCTATCCTGAAGACCGGCAAACCATAGTTGATGTTGCCGCTTCAAAAGGTGTACTGGCAAATACCATCATTAATAAAAAACGCTGGATATTGCCTGAATCCACTGAAATACCCAATGTTGAAGAAATCGAATTGTTTTGCGGCCAGCCTTATTTGTGTCAGCCTTTGCTTGGTAAAAAAGGCGTGGTGGGTCTGCTGAATTTGTCCGGCAATGATCTGCAATTGGATAAGGATACCTTGGAAGCATTGACCGGTATGACCGATGTTACTGCCACCGCGTTGCAAAGCCACTGGCACAGAGAAGCTTTTGACGATGCTCAGGATGCCATTATAACCGCTCTGGCTAAATTGTCTGAATACCGTGATCCTGAGACGGGTGCGCATCTGTTAAGGCTGAAAAAGTATTCAGCCCTGCTATGCCAGCATCTGGCTGAGACAGATAAGTATCGCGGGGTAGTGACACCGGAATTTAGCCAGGATCTGGTGCGTTCCTCTCCGTTGCATGATATAGGCAAGGTCGGTATTCCTGACGCCATCTTGAAAAAACCCGGCCGTCTGACTGAAGAAGAATTCCACATTATGAAAAATCATGCAAGCATAGGAGGTGATACGCTGCGTTCGGTTTACGAACAATATCCGTCCCAGGGTTTTATTAAATGCGGTATGGACATTGCTTATGGCCATCATGAAAAATGGGATGGCAGTGGTTACCCGCTTGGTTTGCAGGGTGAGGCCATTCCTTTGGCTGCTCGGGTACTGGCGCTAGTGGATGTCTACGATGCCTTAACTTGCCGACGTATTTATAAGGAACCATTCAGCCGAGAACAAGCCAATGAATTGATTTTTAATGGCAAGGCCAGCCATTTTGATCCGTATATTGTTGAAGCATTCATCGAGCATGAAGCCGAGTTTTATCAAATCGCCGAGCAATATGCCGATCATTTTTAATTCCTATAAAACAGTCGAATTAACCAGCAAGTTGATCGTGCAGAACAGGCAGTCTACTGGTTTACCGGTTTTTGAGAGAGTTTTTCAAAAGCCGTTCTTAATTTTAAAGGATTCAAAAAACGACAAAATTACCCCTAAAACTCATTTTTAAGATATGCTGGTCCGGCAATTTTGAACTTAAATTAATTATAAAAACTAATGAGGTATCAATATGAAGCAATATATTGCTGAGTTTTTTGGCACATTTTGGCTGGTCCTAGGTGGTTGTGGCAGTGCAGTGCTGGCCGCTGCCTTCCCTCATGTAGGCATAGGCTTGCTGGGAGTTGCTTTGGCTTTTGGTTTAACGGTATTAACCATGGCCTATGCAATAGGCCATATTTCAGGCTGTCATTTGAATCCGGCAGTATCTATCGGGCTGTGGGTGGGTAAACGCTTTCCTGCCGAAAAGCTGGCTCCTTATATTATTGCGCAAGTCTTAGGTGGAATAGTGGCTGCCGGAGTGTTATATCTGATAGCCAGTGGAGCACCGGGTTTTGACTTGGCTAAAGGTTTTGCATCTAATGGCTATGGCGAACATTCGCCAGGTGGCTACTCTCTTTTGTCCGGATTCGTCAGTGAAGTGGTGATGACCATGTTTTTTCTGATCATTATCCTGGGCGCAACCGACAAACGCGCTCCAGCCGGATTAGCCCCTATCGCCATAGGTTTGGGTTTGACCTTGATTCACCTCATTAGCATTCCGGTGACCAATACCTCTGTCAATCCTGCAAGAAGTACTGCTGTGGCCATTTTTGTCGGCGACTGGGCGATAGGTCAGCTATGGCTTTTCTGGGTTGCTCCCATTATTGGCGCAGTATTAGGCGCACTGGGTTATGGTTTCATCTCCAGCGAAGAATCCGACCGGGAAAGTTAAGCGGAAGCCGACAGACGTGTTTTAGCCAAGGACGGCTGCCTTATACTCTTGCTAGGGACTTGATTTTTGTTTGTTAGCCACCATCTAATTAAGTGTCATTAACTGACTTTTAATAATGTGGAGTAAATCGATATGAAAAGCTTAAGACCATTTAGCAATAACGGGTTGATAGACGAATTGTTTCGTGATTTTAATCCGGGTTACTTTATTAAACCATTACATGGCGACTCGTTGCCGTCACAAATTAGGGTAGATGTTAAAGAAAACCCGAATGAATATGTGATTCATGCCGAAATACCTGGAGCCGGCAAGGAAAATATTCATATTCTGATTGATGGTAGTGTTGTCACTATCCGGGCTGAAGTTAGTCAGGTGGATAATCAAAACCAGGAGGATAAACCGCTGCGTAGTGAGCGTTATTTCGGCGAGGTGTCTCGAAGCTTTCAATTGCCGGTGGATATTGACGAATCAACCAGCAAGGCTAATTATGAAAACGGTGTTTTGACTCTTAAACTGCAAAAGAAACAAAAACAAGCAGGCCAGCGCTTAACTATTGAGTAGATGATACTTGGTAGTTCAGCTTTTCCGGGATAAAGGGTTGTTGAGTTTTATCCCGGAATCAATAGTTGGTCCACTGTAAAAAATCTCGGTACTCAGGCCAGTTTAGCTAAATCGACTATAACCTGATCGATCGCATTGATTTATGCTGAATTAATTCATAACCAGCGATTTTGCCGATTCAATATTTTTAATCATGGCTAAAGCCGTGGCTTTTAACTGATCGTCCTGTATCAGATTAGCGGTTTGTAGAGCATTTTCAATTTGCCAGACTTTTGCTTTATCAATTGCAAGTATGATAAGTGTGGCATCGCGTTGTTTGGGATTGACTAAGGTTTGAGACAGATTCCGGGCTTGCTCAAACAGACTATTGGCTTCTTGAGTTTTCCCTTGTCTGGCAAGGTATCTGGCTATCTTACTGGTGATAAGGGCTTTTATCTCAACATCGTTAATTTCCAGCAAATTCTGTTTAGCGGTATTTGCCAGAATATTTTGTGTACTAGAGTCTTTCTCCATTAAAGCGGCCATACTATTGGACAGCGCTGCATATTCAGGAGTTTTGACATAACTCAAAGGTTTGGTTAAATCGCTTACTCCATTTTGCAATTGATCGCGGATATATTGATAAGCAGCTAAAGACCGGTATTCAGGATTATGAATGCGAGTTGAAAATTTATTGATATAAACCGGATCATTAACCAAAAATGCGGTTTCCAGTAATTGCGCCAGTCCTTTATCATGTTGGGCTTCCGGTAATTTGTTCAGAGTAAATTCAGCCATGATCATGGCCACTTCAGCGCTTGTAGCGTTATTAGCTTTGATGTATTCATGAGCCAAGTCAATATAGCCGGAAAACTGTTCAAAGCTGACTGAGACATTTTTGAGTTTTTCTTCAGCAAGGTTAAAGTTTTTACTGAAATCGGTTTGACCGGCCAGTTTTTGATTAACTGCAATTTTGCTGAAAACACGGCTTTGTCTGACAGGGTCTGTGATGTTGCCTGCCTGGATCTCCGCTTCAGCCAACAAATTTTGTCCGCTCCCCTGTTTTTGTAAAATTAAACCCAACTGTTCTTTATAAATAGCCTGCATATCTAGCGGTTGACTGCTGATACGCTGGTTTAATTTGTCCAGAGTGGCAACAAACAAATCATGACGGCCCAGTTTGTTGAATGAGTCTAATAGTTCGCCGGTTATGGAAATATGATGACTTAAATTGTTTTGCAACTGATTTAGACTATAAGCGGTTTTTAGTTTTCCTAATTTGGTGTCGCCATCGGTTTTTTTAAATAAAAAATCATCCCATTCAGGGTCGTCTAACAGCTCATTATAAATATTATCCGTTAGTTGATGGTTAAGGTTGCTATTTGATGCTTTTGGTAAGTCGTTGGCGCTGCTATTTGTATTAGTTAATTGTTCGGTGGTAGTTGGCGCAATGTTGGCTACAGTGTTATTCAATGCCGCTGGCTGTGAAGAAACAGATGCAGATGCTGCTGCCGGAGTACTGACTGATGATTGGGTTGGGGTTACAGGTGCGTTAAGTGCTGACCCGGAAATGGAGCTTTTTGGGGCTTGTCCGGACATAGTTTCGGCTTTGGCAGCTTCAGCTTCTGCATTAATGCCCATAGAGCCTAAAAATTTGCTGACATTGGCATGGGTTTGCGCCAAAGCAGCCTGTCCATCGGTTTGACCTTCAGCCACTACTAACTGTTGGGCGTTAGCTGAAGCCGGCGTGTCTGCAATATCAAGCTGACTGTTAGCGCGTGAATTAACGGCTATTCGTTCGGCTTCGGCTATTGTGCCGGCAACTCCGTTAGGAGTTGACGTGGCGGCTGGTACACTAGATTGTGTGCCAGTTCCATTAATATCTGTCTGACTGGGTAATTCATCCGCAGTAGCGGAAGCCGCTGTTGGCAGATTTGGGGAGGATTGATTGTCAGGCGGATTAGCATCGCTAGTTGAAGCGCTTGCCGGTTCACTGGTGCTGGTTGTATCCGGAATATTTTGTGTAGTCTGCTCCGAACTGTTTGAACCAGTGAAGAGGGGAGCAACAGCAATGACTAATAATATGCCTAGAATCACTCCGCCAGCAATCAAATGGCTTTTTTTGATTTGCTTTAAATTAAAACTTGATTTCCAGTCTTCTTGAGTCTTTATCCCCAAATCAGCAGCAACTTTTTTTTCCAATTCGGCTTTGCGAGTTTTCTCTTGTTCCTTGCGTTTTTCCTCAGCTTCCCGGACTCTGCCGGCTTGTGATTTTTGCAGCAGCTTTTCGCGCAATTCTTTATATTCCTGCTGTTCAGCCTGTTCCTGTTGATACTTTTCAATATTGAGACCACAGTTTGGACATTTTTGAGGTTCGCCTTCTTCCGTGATTGGTTGTTGAAACTGACATGCCGGGCATTTAAAGACGGACTCGTTAGGTCCATCATGTTCTTCTAACGACAAGTCCCCCCAGCGGCCGCCGGCGCGCAATCTATAACTACAAAGCAAACCCATACTGGTTAATGCTTGACGAATTTTAATGGCTGAGCTTTCCGGCACATTTTCCTGAATGCAAACCATATGATCTTCAGTAGATAGCAGCAATTCCAGATCGTTACCGGTAACTCCCAGTGTTTTGCTGACATTCTGTCTAATTTGATCGATTTCCCCTATTCTGTTGGGGTCTATGCCGCTGACGTATACATCAAACATATCTGATTATCCTAAAATAAATGACGCAAAACCACTGTTACCAGGAGGCTGTCCGAGAATAGGAACCGTAGGGCATAGGGCGCAATAGGCGCTAGCCGTATTGCGCCGCATGTTGGCCTTCGACCATAGGGCGTATTACGCTTCGCTAATACGCCCTATGGCTCTATATACGTTCTCGGACAGCCTCCTAGAGCTTATTGTTCTTTTTATAGACATTTTTGAGAATTAGAATGTGAAATTGAAGATGATCGGAAAAAAAGCATTGATATAGTATTAATCAAACTAAATGATTCCATCATCCAACTAAAAATTGTCTGGTCAAGAATGCTATCAATTTTAGTGCAGTGCGGTTTGCATGCAAGTTAGAACACGCAAAAATTTTCAAGGGAAAAAAATATTCTCGTTGGATTTTGCCGTAAAAGCAGAAAAAATCTGCTTTTACTTGTTTAGTTTAGAGGTGGTTTTCTGAAATTACCAGACTTTCATTAGCGCACCTAGCACTTGATAGTTATAAGCCTCAGGGGTGGTGACCGGTACGCTGACACTGCCTAGAAAATACCAGTTTTCACCCAAAAAAGTTCTAATGCCTGGTGCTAGAGCCAATGTAGTTGTGCTGCTGGGGCCACGATTATCAATGTCCTGCATCAAATTGGCCGCTACATATAAAACTGTGTCGCTGAAAGTAGAATTATCGTGCGGAGTAATGTAATAGCCGGCAGCTAAATTGGCATTAAAGGTGGAACGAGAACCGGTGGCGCTAATATAACCGCTATATGGCACGGTAAAACCTAATCCGCCACGTAAAACCAGACCTTTCCAGCTGTTATTCCAGAAATTATAGGTTGGCGAAATTGCGGCAACCCCGTTACCGTTAATGCTGTTACCGGTTGGGGCGCGAAAAGTTAGATCAAAAGTTTGTGTGGTATTTTTGGTTTCGCTCAGAATCATTCTAGGCGTAATTTGAAAATCACCAAAATTGGTTTGATTTTGGTTTGCAGTTGCAGTAGCTACCGGAATATCCGTTCTAAATTCAAAGCGCTGATTTAATGGGGTATAAACCGAAATTGTTCCGGAATATGAATTAAGGCCACTGTTGATTTGATTGTTGTAACCAAAAATGCCTAAACCCAAACGATAAAATACCCCGTCGTCAGCGTTTAACCAGCCTTGTCTAGGCGCTCCGCCACCGCCGGTAGGAGGGCTGGCCCAGGGTTTGTTCCAGCCGGAGCTGAATAAATCTCCCAGAGATAAATTTTGCCACTTGGAAGGGTCGGAATATACGTCGCCAGTCAAAGATTCGCTGATAATTTCGGCCGTTGAATAATTCTGTGATGGCTGAAGTGACGTTGAAGCTTGCGGAGTATCCGCCACACCGGAAGAAGGAAAAACCAAGATCAAGCTTAACGCCGCAGCTAGTTTGATTTGGCTCATTAAGTGAGGTAAGGTCTGTTGATAAAACTGCATTTATTTTCTCCTAAAGTTTTAGCATTAAATTATGGCTCAATGTGTTAGCGGTATTAAACCGATAATGTTTATAGTTAATATGAGCATATCCGGGAAAAGCCGGATTTTTTCTAAACTTGACTAAAGATATCTTCGGGCCAGAGCTGATATGTTAATGGAACTACACAGCAGTAATAGCACGAAGCTAAATAAAACTGCCTAACAAACGTCTCAATTATGCAGATGGGGCTTTCGGATTTAAATAACTGTGAATTTTGAATCCAGTTGAACAATACCAGAAATTAGTTAAATTATCATGAGTTATCTATAGCACAATAATTTATGGTTGCCTATCAGCTATAATTATTTGCAAATTAATTATAGCCTGAATAATCAACGAGGAATTGTTAGTGTATTTTACCGGATGTAAGCGCCTATTGCATTGTATTCAATTCGCCGTATTGATTCTTTTGAGCCAGGGATTAGGCGGTTGTCTGTCCCCTATGGCGATGGATCATTTGTCTCTGGCTTATAATCAAGCTACTTCTGATGATATTTCCAAACAATTACTGCTTAATATTGCCAGAGCGCATTATAACGAACCTATTCATTTTTCCGGGATTTCTAATATTGCTGCAACCTTGAATTTTCAGAGCACTATTGGCGCTACGCCTGTTATGGCCGGAGGCAATGGTTCTCTTGTTATGCCGTTCATAAGCGCGAGCGCTTCAGAAAACCCTACTATTAGCATAGTTCCAATGCAAGGCGAAGAATTCACCAAGCGCATGTTAACGCCGATTACCGAGGATAAACTAGCCCTGCTGCTCAGACAAAATGTGGATGTGGATTTGCTGCTGCGCTTTGCCGTGCTGGAATTTCGCACCAAAGAAAATGGCCGGGAAGAAATCTATCACAATCGGCCAAGAAATTTGGCGGATTATATCTTATTCCGGCAAATGGTTTTGCACTTGTCATCTATTCAGGATCGTGATCAGCTTTATTTTGAACCCCTGACATTTGAACAGAGCTGGAGTTTGCCGGTGCAGAGCATGACACCGAAAGGTTTTCAGGAATTGGAAAAGGAATACAATATCAGTCTTGATCAGAAGCGAGGGGTTTATCAGCTCAGCAAAAAAACTATCGGACGTATGATGATCAGTAATTACGATCCGTCTCTGTTGCCGGAAACTGAACGTCTTAGGCTGAGCGCCGAGACCGAAGCCAGTGCGCCAAACGATGTTCTGGTAGACATCAGGCCGGGTTATATCGGCGGCGAATTCCCTATTCACGGCAAGCTTAGGCTCAGAAGCTTTAGCAATATTCTGTATTTTATCGGCAGGTCACTTTCCACAGAGCCGGAAGGAGTTGTTGTTAATGACCCGCGCACTCCCTTCGTGGCGGAAAATCCTCAATATGTACTGGAAATCTCTGAAACAGAAACCAGTCCTGGCGATACCGATTTAGTGGTTAAATACAAGGATAAATATTACGCAGTAAAAGCAATACGTACGAGTCGAAGCAGGTTACAGAACATT
>CAVUMJ010000228.1:0-19797 GCA_963741375.1 uncultured Pseudomonadota bacterium | reverse complement strand
CATTGGATAGAAGCTATCCCTTTATTTATTAAAGAGGAAGTTTTGGTGGAAGATGGCCATGAAACCACGCGCACTGTGATTGATATTTCCGGTATGGAAGTGTCTTTCCGTGAAGAAATGGCCGATCTATGGGCTAAAAATCTTCATCAGGTTCTGGAAAGCGAATTGCTTTGTCTGGCCGGATACTATCTGGCGGGTAGATCGTATACCGGGCCTGAAGACGAAGCGTTGACTGGCGGTTTTGGTCAACAAGGCAATTGCACTGATATAGCCGCTGTCAGCATACTGTTGGCGCAAGCGTATCGTGAACAGATAATGCAAGTGCAAAAACTGATTGAGTCGGAGGAAGTTTCCGGTTTGACCGCCATGCAGCAAATTTTGCCGTATAGCGGCATAATGCAGCAGGCTAAGGCTCAATATTTGCTGAACGGCGATTGGTGCGAAACCGTCAAGCGGATTCTGATCGGCAGGGGATACAACAAAGATTTTGCCAGTGAGGTTAACCGGCTTAAACCCCTTGCCTTGATGCCTTTGCGGCAACTGCCTGTTCTGCATGTGCTGACTACCCAATCTGCAGGCATGACGGAAGGTTATATCCGCACCTGGCTGGAAGAGTCCATGGCGCTGTTTAATATTGCTGAAGACCTGGATTTGCATGATCAAGTTGCCGGGCGGGAGCAATTTTATACTGATCGCATCCTGTGTTTAGCTGAAAAAATTATACGCGAGATGGGGATATGGATTGAAGTTGAGGAATTATGCGCTACCGAGCAAATTTCACAAAGCGCGGCTGTTTTTAGGCTGATTAATCGCAACCGGCTGATTCAGGACGAGTTGGCCTGTCTGGGTGGCTTGTTAGAGTTTCAGGAATCTCTTCATGAACGTGGACGGGCGGATGACTGTCCCGAACCTGACGCAGTACAGGCATACCTTCAGCAACACGCCGAGCCGCTCCGCCACGCTGCATTGCAACAGGTAATCGCTCGCAATCGGCAGATTTTTACTGAAATTCAGGATAAAAACGGCGATTTTGCGAATGATGCGGCTCTATATGATTTTATTTTGCAGGATGAGTACCTTAACCAGGACTTGCTGGCTTACATAGTTTCAAGCGCCAGACATCAGGTTTTGGATGAATTAGACGCCAAATATCCGCAATTCTGTATAAAGGCTAACTCGGCAAGCTATCTGAGGCGTTATCAGCAATTGCGTAAAACTACCGCCCGCAAGGAAATTATTGCCGAAAACGGCTTGAATCATCTGAGTTTGCAAGCCTATTATTATTTCAAGGCCACTGGCGGCGGCAAGCGTTATCATCTTATTTATACTCCAAGCCGCGTAGACCTGGGGCACAGAGAACGCGAATCCGTGGAAAGCTGGTCGCAATGGATAGGCGGAGCGGACCGGGCGGCGGCATTGGCAGGCAGAAAGTTATATAGCCTGATTAACAAGGATGTGTGTTTTTTTGATAGCTTGACTGAGCCGGAAATTTTAAAAACCGGTGAAAATGCCTCTATGGCCTCACATTTTGGGTTTTCCAATGCCTTAAGTTTGATGATTACCGCTTCGGAATATGGTGATTTTGAAGCAATGGCCGATTTGATGAACCGCCGTCACGATAGGTATATTCATCCGGCAGGCGAAGGGTATGGCGGCTATTGCGTGCCCAAGGATGGTTTGTTTCTGGAATTTGTGCTGACCTTGAACCGCACCGAGAAATTACGCCAGATTGGCTTGCCGGAACAGTTTCATCAAGCAGTGGTGGCTTTGGCCAACCAGTTGCTGGATGCCAAGGGGGAGTTTTCAGGCCAATTGGAATGGGAAGCCTGGGCGGCGCAGCAATTACAGGGTCAGGATTGCCTAAAGCCTTATTTTTCAACGGTGCGAGGCTCGCCTGTTTTTCAAATAAGCCGAATTGCTCATGTTCTGGATCACTTGGGCAAGCCGGAAATTCGCAGCCAATATCATATTACTTCCAGTCTTGCCGCAGGTTGGGGTCTGCACAAGATGGTTAGCGGCGCCGAACAGGTTAATCGTTTTATGGTGTTTTTCAAGACCTGGCTGATCCGCCAGGGTATTGTGGAAGCTGATCGCCGGCGGCAAAGCCCGGCAATAAGCTTTGAGAACAGTGTAATAGTGTTGAGTGCGGAGTATAAACCCGATACTCAGGACGCCCGTTTTGCAACCGGTTTACGCAAGTTCGAGATCCTGACCGGGGCCTGTAGCCATTTGCTGAACGCCCTGGATATAGAAGGGCGGATGATAGCGGTATTGATGCATGAAGGCGTGACCGGGGTTGAAAAGCGAGGCTGGTTAGATCGGCTGGCCGGCAAGTTGAATATAAAACTGGATGAGGCGGATCAACTTGAGAAACTGCGTAACTTGTTTCCGGCCTATCAACCACCCGCTGAAATCCGCATGGTTTCGGTCATGGGCTTGTCAACGCAGGATTTGTCGAATTATACCAGCGATTCTCAGCTTGAAGTGATCGCGGAAAACACCCGCCAGCAATTATTGGCGCTCGGAATAACCAGCAAGGAAATAGACGCCAATCTTCGGCTGTGGGGCGCCGGAATCAGCCGTTGGTATTTACGCCCGGAAATAGCCGCCCAACTCCATTCCGCAAAACTGGCGCATTTACGTCCGGGAATACATGCTTTGGCGCTGGTGGTTCTTGGCGCAGAAAGCAGTTATGAATTTGCAGTGCAGGGCGCAGATGTGATCGATACCGGTATTCCCCACCGTTCCCTGCTGGAATTGTTGGCTAATCCGTCCAAACTTTGCAAACTGATGCTGACGGGCCATCCTAATAGTGCTCTGGTTATTGTTGATGGCGCTGCCGGAGCAAGGAATCGAGCCATGCATAAGCATGATGTCATGCTTTGGTTTGCCGTTGGCGAACGCATGGGCAAGGAAGCCGTGTATCTAAGCGTAGGCCTGGGCCAGCAAACAGTGGAGTCCTGGCGCTTGGAAATGCGCCGCAAGCGCAAAAGAGCGGAACGCTTATGGCAGGCGCTGAGCGGATTCTCTTCGGAAAAACCAGTTGATCTTTATACGGATATTCTCAGGCAAATTGATCAGGATCAGGAAGTATATGCAGCATTGGCTGAAGAAGACAGGTTAAAGCGTTTTGGCCGGGAAAGCCGGCAGCATATATTGACTGAATGTTTAAGCCGTATTGCTCGAGGTGTGGCAATAGATGAATTGCGCTTTGCAGATTTTCTAGCCTTGGGCGGGATTTATCAATTCATAGGCGCCGATCATCAAGACATTATGGACGCCATGCCGGTTTTCTACAGCAGTCTGGGCTATGCTGAACGAAAACCCGATCATGATGATGAACAGTGCATAGCGCAGTTATTTCCAATCGATTATATTGCAAAGGATGGCAGTTTCCGGCAGGAAAAAGGCATAGAGAGTTCCAATAAAGCCACTGAAGAACGCGCTAGCGAGGCATTGGCGACACGGCGGCAATTGGCTGAACGCATCGCCAAAGCCAATGCATTAACGCAACGCTATGCTTCGTACAGTAAAGTTGAACTTGACGATAGCGGTTTTGAACAGCGTTACCGGTTAGCCATGCAGGCTTTGGGAGACAGCAAACAGTGCGTGCAGGAACAGGCTTTCGGGGCTTTTCTAGCGCATAGCCGCAATGCCATGCGGGCGCTGCTCAATGAATTTGCAGATCAGTTTAATTCTGATGAGCTCCAGTCTATCAATAGCCGCTTGACCCAGGTATTTTCCGGTAAGGAAGTTGACGAACAACTATATAACAGCATTGCCGGCGGTTATGAAGATATTGGGGATTTTGGACGCCTGGCGCAGCTTGTCCGTGAAAGCTTTCAACAAGGCGGCCTTACTAAAGAAATTCAGCAACAAGGTTTATTGCATATAGCTCAGGCAGCCGAGCTTTTCTATATCATGCTGGCTATCGGCAATACTATCGCTTTAGTCCGGGATGAAGCGGTTGGAGAAGACGAATCCGCTATTTGGCGGGCTTTATCGGATTTTTTTGCAAAAACCATTAATGATCATAGCTATGAATACCGGCCTTGGGTGTACAGCCGCGGCGGCGGTTTTGCGGATTTGCATGATGAGCCGCTTTATCAGCTGGCTGCAGCTCGCCACCAATGGCTATACGGTTATTTACGTTTTGTCATATGCCGGCATACCCGGATCAAAGCGTTGTCAATTGCTGAACAAGATTTGTTATTGGGTAACTTTCTGGATGGTAATTGCATAGAAGGGATAGGCGCAGGCGCACAATGGCCGGCGGAAAAATTCTGGCGGGCTTACGGTCAGTTGCGAGAACTGGCCTTTATGGTGAATGACGGCTTGCCGGTCCCGGAAGTGTTTGCGGAATTCAATCCGGATTTAATCCAGGATACTGTCAGGGTCAATCATGTCATCGCCGCTCCGGTTGGGCGCACGCATTTTTCCAGGGTATTGTGTGAAGGCCCAAGTCTTGCCAGGGAACTGGAGCTGCAAGGCAGGCGCGGCGGCAATATCATCATCAGCCGCAATTTTAAGATTGTAGAAAATACGCAATACACCAAAGCCGTTGTGCTAATCACCAGCGGACATTTTTATATTGATGCGGACACTTTTAATCAGGCTTTGGTGGCGCATAAAGACTATTCAGTTGCAGAAGCCGAATTGTTAACCGCCAAAACAGCTCAACCTAAAGGCGTGAGGGTCGCCGCAAATTTTAGCCGTCCTCTGCAAGCTGCGCTGGTTTATCCTTTTCACGGCCACCCGGATTACACCTCAGGCCGACTGGAAGATTGCGGTTTACCTTATACCGTGCAATCACTGTTTCATACCTGGACCACTTATGACAAAACCAAATACCTGGAAATGTTTGCAGGCAATGGCGTGGATATGCCGGATGAAATTGCCTGGCTGGCAAATTATAATTTAGGCGATACAGATAAATCCGTAGTGTTGCGCCAAATCATATACGGTCATGGCGATTATGACTACCCAGGCTTATTGGCGTTTGCACGGAGACATCCACTGGTCATGATCAAGGACGCCGCAGAATCCGGTGGCCGTAATGCCAAAGCTTTCCAGTTGGGCCGGGGGGATGGCGGTTGCGATATGCCGGAGCTGCAACAGGCCGCCGAATTTGTTTATCAAATAGCCAGGCGGCGCAATGTCTGCATACAGGAGGTGATCATCAGCTCACCGGAACACTGGGCTACTGAAGCATTTATGCAAGCTTTTGTGCGTAGGCAAATCATTGAATGGGGCAGCGCTGTCAACCGCCAACGCCAACCGCAAACTAATATTTACGGTTCGCATCGGATTATCCTGTCTACCGATAATCCCCATGAGACGGATTTACACAAAAAATGGCATATTTCTCACTGGATTAGTCTAAACAGCAAGCAATTGATTACTAATTTAGGCAGAGGCGGAACCCTGGAACAGCTTTTGCCGGAATACATTCGTCCGGAACATCAAGCAACCATTATCGACAAGCTTTCCGCAGCCGGCCGCAAAATTATGGAAATTATGTCTAATGATCAGGCGCGCAGCAGACTGAGCTATCGTCAGGAAACCGGCCGTGAAATCGGAGAAGATTTGATGGGGGTAAGTTATGGCATGCCTCGTTATATGATGCTGGACTTTCTGATTGCGCCGGTATTCGATCAGACTGGCGTTCTGGTGGATATACAGGCGGAGTTTGATGAACACGGCGAACGCATAGGCTCGCATTTTATGTTACAGCATGGCGATAGTCCGGCGCCGGCCAATATTGTTGACTGGCGGGTAGTGTTGTTGGAGCCGAATGTGGGCGTGGGCTTGTGGGACCGGGTGGCGTTGCGTGAAGAATATCATGAACTTCAGCGCGCCGGTATTCATGGCGTCAGTCCTGACTGGCAAAGGATAGGCGAAAACGCCCGTATTGTGTTGCGGGATTTGAATCAGGCCGGAGAACAGTATATTGATGCGCTCAAGGCCAAGCATGTGCGTCCTAACTGATCATCAGCAAATCAATCAAGCTTTAACCCGGTGCAAAGCCGCATTGGACATTCCGGCTGATTCAGTCTTAAACCCTGACGAGTTTAGCGTTTTTCTAAAATATGGGTTAATACAAGATTTAGATAATAGAGAAATTGGCTATTGGCGGCAGACCTGGCAAACGGACGCCGGTTTAGCCCTGCAGCAAAGCCTGCAGGATAAATTGCGGAACATCCTGTCCAATTCATGCATTGAGAAAATCTGCAGTTCGGATACCATTTTACAGCATTTCAGACAATCGCCGGCTTACCAAAAACGTATTGTTGAGATTGCTATGGCAGCCGTATTGAGTGAAGCCCTGGCTCCGGAAATCTGTATAAAACCTGCCGCGGTCTCCGAACCACAAAGATCGGTCAGTTTGCCGGGAGTTTGGCGGCATGCCATTATTTTTGCATCAGCACATTTTATTCATCATGAGTTTTATCCGCTGGCAGTCGATGCTTTAGCACACGGGGCCGCCAAACATGGCAGGCAAAATATTAATGTGCTGGCCGCACAGATAGACTGGCTTGGCAAGGATGGCGGCTTAACCAGGATTATCCATGTCGATATGGCCTTAAACCGTCTTATCGAATGCGATCTTGCCGAACCTCTAACGGTTGATAGCGTTCAGTTTTTGAGTTTGGGTAAACAAGAGCAAGCTATTCATAAAGCTTATTCGCAGAGATTTTCTTGCCTGCAAATCAATCCGGCAGATGTATCGGGTTTGGCGGATGATAAATCCGCAACTTTAGCGGGTTGGTCTTCGTTAGGTCTGGAAACGCCCAAGTCCCGGATATTGGCGGCCGGGGATTTGCATGCTGCCTTTGCTTTTATGCAAGGTTTAACCGAAGTCGTAATTAAGCCCAATCAGGCCAGCGAGGGGGAGCTGGTGGAGTTTTTTCAAGTTCAAAATCATGATAGTGCTGTATTGCAAACCCACCTTCAACAGTGCTGGGGGCAGGGCAGGGCAATCGTTCAACAGCGCTGCGACGGCGTTGTTTATGCCGATCCTGCCACCGGTACACAGCATACCCTGGTGTTAAGGCTAAATGTCAGCCGTGACGCCGAAAATACATTTTGTCTGGAATCCGGATATGCGCAAGTGGGTAAGGATTTGCAGCATCCGGCATCTTGCGGCCGCGGAGGCCGTATCCTGGCGATTCATCAGGTATTGCCGTATTTGCAAATTATCCGGCAAAACCAGCCGGTTCAACTCTGCTTGAAAGACTGGATTTTTATTCGTCAACAAGCCGAACTGGCGGCCAGTCTGTTTCAGGAATTGTTGCTGGTTGGCGTGGATGCCGTGCTTGATGTGGATGAACAAGGTAAAATCCAGCCGGTTTTTTTAGAAGCCAATCCTCGCCCAGCCGGATTATGCCATAGCCGCTTATTATCCGCTGACCCGTTTGCAGATGCGCAAATCGGTGTTTGCATGAAATTGTGGGATAACATGATCTTACCCGCTGCTTAGAGTAATTTAAATTTTGCCAGATAACCGAAATGATCAGAGACTGTTGGATAGAAATGTTCGTTAAAGATCACATCCAAAGATTTAATGCGCACAGGACTGCTCCTATGTTTAAAGATATAGTCAATCCGCTTGGGCGGACTATGTTTCCAGCCGTCAATCCGGCCGGTATAACTGGGTTCAAAAAATCGCTGCGGATGTAATTCCCAAAATTGATCGATATATTCAGCGCCGCCAACAATGTGTTGATAAGCATGTTCGCCAGCCGGGGCATTGAAGTCGCCAACCAGCAAATCCCCTCGCACCCCAAAATGTCTGCGGGACTGCACCAACTGTTTTAGATGACGGTATTCTTCAAAAAAGCCATGATGCGCCCAGCTTAAATGCACGTTGCTTAAATGCAGCAGACCAAAGTTGGGCAAGTCCAGGCAGGTTAGGGTAATATTACGGGACATGTAATTATCTTTGCGATGATCAACGGAAACATAGGCGGAATAATTATGCCGCATTGGGTAACGGCTAAGAATGGCTGTGCCTTCCCGCCACCGGTAAAAACCGATATGGCTCCAGTCCTGATGGATAAAATATTCGTGTTTCAAATGACGCAAGCGCTGACATATCCGGTATGCCATATTAGATGGCGATCTGCCATAGGGCTGGGTAATCGGGTCATGCATGTATTCTCCGACTTCCTGAAAGCAGATCACATCCACGCCTTGCTGTATAACCGCATCGGCAATAATATGCACTTCCCGTTCATGCTGATGCATGGTGTCAAAAGGGCAGTGACGCGGATGCTGCTGATATGTGTGTAGATTTAGTGTTAAAAGTGTAAGTTGCATGACAGAGTCTTGGAGCCTTGCGCTTTATGGATCAATACAGATGGAAGCGGAGTTTATTGATTGCCCTTTGTAGCCGGAATTGCAATTATTATCACAATCTTACGATACTTGATTGTTTAGTATGACTTTAATGCTAGCATGGTTTTTTTACTTTATAATTAACGAATGATAACTTTTCGGATTAAACCATGATAACCAGCATGGTCAGGTACCAGGCCATCATATCCATAGTCGGCAATATCGTTCAGGTTGATGTGGGTAAAAATTCGCAGAAAAGCGATATCGGCATTCATTTCGGTGATTTGGCCAGCATAGAGGATATCAATGGATCGGAAGCGCTTGCTCAGGTCATCAAGATTGAAAGAAGCCATATTTCTCTACAGGTTTTTTCCGGCACCCAGGGAATTTCCACAGGAGCTTCGGTAAGATTTTTAGGGTACGCCATGCAGGCAACCTATTCAGCCAATATTCTGGGACGGATTTTTGGCGCCACCGGTAAGCCGCTGGATGCCGGTCCTTTGCTGGAAAACGATCCTAAAGTGGCTATTGGCGGGCCATCGGTCAATCCCATGCAGCGCAAATTGGCATCCCGAATGATACGCACCAATGTGCCGATGATAGACGTGTTTAATTCCTTGGTTGAAAGCCAAAAAATCCCGATTTTTTCAATCTCCGGCGAACCTTATAATAGTTTCCTGGCGCGCATTGGCATACAGGCTGATGCGGATGTTGTGGTATTTGCCGGTTTAGGTCTGATTTTTGACGATTTTCATTTTTTTCGCAGCCAATTCGAACAGGCCGGAGTGTTCGCCAGAACGGTCATGTATTGCAATATGGCTTACGATCCTATTGTTGAACGATTATTAGTGCCGGATATGGCGCTGGCGGTGGCGGAACGCTTTGCGGTGGAAGAAGATAAGCGGGTGCTGGTGCTGATGACGGATATGACCGCTTATGCCGATGCTCTGAAAGAAGTGGGGGTGTCATTGGAGCATGTGCCTTCCAATCGCGGTTATTCGGGCGATTTGTATTCACAGCTGGCCAGACGCTATGAAAAAGCTTGTGATTACAAGGGTGCAGGGTCAGTGACGATTTTAACGGTAACCACCATGCCGGGCGATGATGTGACCCACCCGGTGCCGGACAATACCGGTTATATTACGGAAGGCCAGTTTTATTTGCATCACGCCATGCTTGACCCTTTCGGATCGCTGTCCAGATTAAAGCAGCATGTCATAGGCAAAGTCACCCGTGAAGATCATGCTCAGATCATGAACGCCATGATTCGTTTTTATTCCGCTGCCAATGAAGCGGAACAAAAACAGGCTATGGCTTTTGAATTATCGGCCTTTGATGAAAAGTTGCTTAAATTCGGCGGATTGTTTAGAAAACGCTTTATGGATATTAATGTATCGCTGGCATTGGAAGATGCACTGGACTTGTGCTGGCAAACTTTGGCGGAATGTTTTACGGCAGAGCAATTGCTGATGAAACAGTCTTTGATCGATACCTATTTCCCAAAAGCAGCCAATGCCGCGTCTGCTATTTAGTAAATCGGCTTTGCAAAAGGAAATTGCTCAGCTAAAACGTTATCAAAAGTTTTTGCCGTCACTGGATTTGAAACGCCAGCAGCTAATCATCCAACGTAATCGTCAGGCTGTGGTGCTGGCAAAAATTGTTGAACAGATCGAAGCATGCCGGTCCGCAGTCGCAGAATTTTTGCCGATGATTTCCGATCAGCGCATTATCTTGAATGATCTGGTTAGTGTCGCCAGCGTCAGTCTGGCTGCCGAAAATTGTGTAGGAGTCAACTTGCCGGTATTTCAATCCATACAAATCAATGTTAAGCCTTATTCCATCTATGCCAAGCCGCATTGGGTCGACCATACGGTCAAACTTTTGCAGCAGATGATAGAACTGCAAGTTCGGTTTAAAATCGAACAGCAGCGCATGAGTATTTTGCAGGCAGCAGTCAAGAAAGTCACCCAGAGAGTTAATTTTTTTGACAAGATTTTAATCCCCAGAGCCAAACAAACGATTAAGAAAATTGGAATTTTTCTATCCGATAAGGAAAGAGCCGGTATAGTTAACGCCAAAATTACTAAACAAAAGCGTTTAAACAAGGGTTCGCCGTGTCCATAGTCGCACTAAAGAAATTGACTTTCTGCGGTCTGGTTCAACATAAGTTAGCGGTGTTGACTGCATTACAGGAGATAGGCGGCGCCCATCTTATTCCCACTCATGAAGAAGCTGTTCCATTGGGATCAATCCAGCTTAAACAATATGAGCGCGCTTATAAGGCGTTAAAATACTTGAACGACTGCCCGAATAAACGCCACCAGCAGCATGACCACGGTAATTTTGACTTTGGCAATGTGATAGACCGTGTTTTGGAAATTCAGTTGGAAAGCAGAAAAAATGCTGATATTCGCGATGCTTTACTAAAACGAATCAAGGAAGTGGAGCCCTGGGGAAACTTTAGCCTGCCGGAAGATAGCCAGTTAGCCGGATTAAAACTTTGGTTTTATATCGTTCCAAAACAATTGATGAAAAAAATGCAGACCGTGGATCTGGTTTGGCAGGTGGTCTGGAAGGATAATCTCCATGATTATGTTGTGGTGATAGACCCGCAGGAGCCTTCCGCCGCTACCATGCCGGTCGCCAGAACCCATACCGGCCATATTCCTTTGGCGGAATTAAAGGAAAATCTGGAACAGGCCGAATTAGCCTTGGAAGACTTGCAAGCGGAAAGAGAGTATTTAACCCGCTGGATAGGATTAATTTCCGCCAATCTTGGCAAGGCTCAGGAACAGGCTGATCTGAAGGCCGCACACGCCATGACTCTGGAAAAAGATGAGGTTTTTATTGTTCAAGCCTGGGTTGCCGAGTCGGAAGTCGAAATTTATAAACAATTTGCCGGTCAACATCAGCTTGCCTTGTTATGTGCGGAGCCCAGTAAAGCGGAAACACCTCCAACTTTACTGAATAATCCTCAGCCTTGGGCGGGCGGTCAGGATTTGGTTAATTTCTATCAGACCCCCGGTTATTTTGATTGGGACCCTTCGCCAGTGGTGTTTTTTTCATTCGCGGTTTTTTTTGCAATGATCATGTCCGATGCCGGTTATGCCAGTCTGTTTGCCTTAATGCTGGGCGCTAAATGGCGTTCGCTGGGCAAGTCTGCCAAAAATTTGCGTATTCGTACGCTGGCGTTAACCATTATCATGGCGTCATTGTTATGGGGAGTGCTCTGTAACAGCTATTTTGGCTATGGTTTCCCGCAGGAGAGTTTGCCCGCAAAATTGCAATTATTCGATATGGATAATTTCGACTCCATGATGCGGCTTTCCATTTTTGTCGGCGCTGCTCATATCGCCATAGCAAATTTGATTAAAGCTTATCAACGCCGCTACTCTTTGCGAGCTTTGGCCTCACTGGGCTGGGTGGCTATTGTGATCGGAGGTTTTCTGGCCTGGCAAGCTGTTTCGCCTCCAAATGCCCAACTCAATCTATTGGCGAAGGTTTTGATGATAACCGGTTGCGGCTGTCTGCTATTTTTCAGCGGAGAAGGAAAGTTGCTTAAACCCCTTGACTGGTTATGGCGCATTTTAGAAGGTTTGAGATCACTAACTGAAATTACTAACCTGTTCGGTAATGTTTTGAGTTACCTGCGGCTGTTTGCCTTGGGTATGGCCAGCGTATCTCTGGCTTTGACTTTTAACCGTCTGGCGCTACAGGTATACCACGACTTGCCCGGAGCCGGCTTATTTGCGAGCATGCTTATTTTATTATGTGGGCATATCCTGAATATACTGTTATGTTTGTTAAGCGGGCTGGTTCATGGCTTAAGGTTAAATTTCATAGAATTTTATAACTGGAGTGTTTCTGATGAAGGCTATCCATTTAAGGCATTTGCAAAAAAAGGGGCGGGACAATGAATGAAGTGATCATGTTTTTGGGTTGGGTGGGTTTATACGCGCCTTTAGCTCTTGGCGCATTAGGCAGCACTATCGGTTGCTCAATTGCCGGCCAAGCCGCGATTGGCGCCATGCTTGATACCGAATCTGGATACGGACGATATGTCGGCATATCTGCAATGCCTTCTTCAATTGTTATTTTCGGGATAGTGCTGATGATGAGTCTGAACAGAACCATTACCCTGGAAGTAGCGCCCGGCATGTTTGTGATTGGGGTATTGTCCGGTCTGGTGTTGTTAGCAACCGCCATCTATCAGGGCCAATGTTGCGCCTGCGCCATACACGCGGCAAAAACCAAGCCGGAAGTGTTCGGTCTTTCCATTGTGCCGGCCGCCATTGTTGAAGGCTTTGCAGTGTTTGCCTTTATTTTTGCACTGGTGGTGATTGGCGGCATTCCTAAACCTTAATGAAACCGCACAGTTGGACAGATTATGAAAAATGAACAGGCAGAAAACACTTCAAGCGGCGTAGAAGATTTAATCGCCAAGCTTAAGGAACAAGGCATTGCCAGCGGTCAGGAAAAAGCTGAAAACATCGTGCTGGATGCTCAAAAGCGTGCGGAATGGATAATCAACGAAGCCTCACGGGAAGCCCAGCAATTAATTGACGCAGCCAAGGCTGAAGCTGAAGCGGTCAAAATTGCCGGTGAAGACGCCTTAAAACTGGCTGCCAGAGACGCTTTCCTAACGTTAAAGGATATGTTGTCAGGAAGGTTTATCCGTGAAGTTAAGCGGGTGGTCGGCAATAAAATGACCGATGAAAAATTTTTAGGAGAGCTGATTCTGGCGCTGGCAGGCCAGGTTCGCGACAAAACAGCGCTTGATCTGGCTCAGCATATTCTGATTCAATTGCCGGAACGCCAAGTGGGGGTTGCCGAATTGCGTAGCAATACTGAAGAACTGCAAGAGGGCGCTTTAAGCCGATATGTGATTGATTTGGCTACGAACATGTTACATTCCGGGGTCGAGCTGGATGGTTCCGGCAGACATAAAAGCGGTTTGCTGCTCAAGTTGCTGGATGAGGAAATTGTCATTGATTTTACTGACGATGCGGTTGCCAAGCTGTTACTGGAGCATTTGCAACCGCGTTTTCAAGCTTTAATGGAAGGCATAGTTAAGTGATCTTCCCTTCATTTAAGTATGCCATGTTGATGTGCAGTTTACCTGTTCATCCCTCCAAATTATTTTCAAATCAGCAAACCGCCATTTCCGGTATTCAGCTTGACAAGCGCTTGGCTTTGCTGGATGCACAGGATGCTAAAGACTTGTTATGTATTGAGGAATTGCTGTTCTGGTCCCAAATCAGCGACGCTACCGATGAGTTTATCATAAAAAAAAGTCTTGAAATTATCGATTCTATTCACGACGGTTTTTTAAGAAACGTTTTAACTTGGCGTTTGGAGTTAAGAACTTTGTTGTGTGCATTGAGATTACGGCGCGCCGGATTAGGACAACCTCCCAAAAACAGCTTTGTCGGTATTGGCAGGTGGCTGAGTTATATTGAAAGCAACTGGGATAAACCGGATTTCGGGTTGGGTTTCCGGGCGCCCTGGTTAAATACCGCCAATCAATTACTGATCGAGAATAGATCTTTTGAATTGGAGAAGTTATTGATGGAAATTACCTGGAAATATTACGCCACGGAAAGTAATCAACATTTTTTCGATTTTCCGGCAGTGGTTATTTATGTGCTGAGGTGGGATATCATCAATCGCTGGACTTTGTACCATGCAGATTTGGCAGTCAAGCATTTCGATGAATTAGTTGAAAATGGCCTGGATACAGTCACTTTGGAATTTTAAAATCAACATCCCTCAGTCAATCTGATAATTGATAAATCCTTGTTTATGCGGAAAAAGCAATGAAACTCGATAAAATTCCAACAGCCAGAGTTATAGCGGTTCAGGATGATATTGTTTCTATTGAAACAATTGCAGGCGTTAGTCAGCCATTAATTAAAAACGAGCTGATTTATATCATTCCCGGTTCAAGTGAGGCCAAGTACACAGAACGCTTGAAAGCGGAGATTTTAAGGATATACGGTAAAACTGCCGATGCCCAGGTGTTTGAAAACACCGTTGGGGTTGGAGTTGGCGATCTGGTGGAGCAAAGCGGTGAATTACTGTCTGTTGAACTTGGCCCCGGTTTGTTGGGCCAGGTGTATGACGGCTTGCAAAATCCGCTGGACGAACTGGCAAACGAATACGGTTACTTTCTGCCGCGAGGTGTCGATTTTCCGGCTCTGGATGTGAATTTTCAATGGTCGTTCATACCGGTCGTGCAGGTTGGTAGTGTGTTGCGTGCGGGCTCTGTGATCGGCACTGTTCAGGAGAGGGGCTTTACCCATAAAATTATGGCGCCGTTTAATACGGTTGGCAGCGTTACGGTAACCTGGATTCAGGCCGGCGTCGTTACCGTCAATGATGCCGTCGCCAAAATTAAACTGGAGAATGGTCAGGAAAACACCATCACCCTCAAACAAAATTGGCCGGTACGCAGGGCTTTGTCAACTAATATGCTGAAAGAACGCATCGCCACTCGCGAATATCCGGTTGTTCCGCTGATCACTCAACTGAGGCTGATCGATACTTTTTTCCCAATCGCCAAAGGTGGAACAGGCTGTATTCCAGGGCCGTTTGGCGCAGGAAAGACGGTCTTGCAGAATTTGATCTCCAAAAACTCGGATGTGGATATCGTTATTATTGTGGCGTGTGGAGAAAGAGCCGGGGAGATAGTGGAAACCATTACCGAATTTCCACAATTGGTAGACCCAAAAGGCGGCGGTTCTTTAATGGATAGAACCATCATCATCTGCAATACTTCTTCTATGCCTGTGGCGGCGCGGGAAGCTTCTATCTATACCGGCATTACCCTGGGTGAATACTATAGACAAATGGGATTTAATGTTTTGTTAATAGCTGATTCCACCTCGCGCTGGGCTCAAGCCATGCGTGAAACATCAGGCCGTCTTGAAGAAATTCCCGGCGAGGAAGCTTTTCCCGCCTACCTGGATTCGGCTATCAAAACCATTTATGAACGGGCCGGGGTGATTTTAAACAGCGACGGTTCAACGGGTAGTCTAACCATGATAGGCACGGTTTCTCCCGCTGGCGGCAATTTCGATGAGCCGGTCACTCAGGCTACCCTGGGCACCGTGAAAACCTTTCTTGGCTTAAGCGCGGACCGTGCCTATAAACGCTTTTATCCGGCGGTTGATCCGTTAATCTCATGGTCAAGGTATATCAGTCAGTTGACGGATTGGTATGAAAAAAACCTGGATCAGGGCTGGACTGCCGATGTGCTGAGAATGCAGGAATTACTGAAACGTGGCGATGATGTTTATCAGATGATACAGGTGGCGGGTGAGGAGGGCATCACCCTGAAGGATTTTATCAGTTATCAGGCCGCCAAATTTATTGATATGGTCTATCTGCAACAGGATGCCTACGATGAAATCGATGTCGCCACGCCTATCATGCGCCAAAAAGAAAGTTTCAGAAAAATTGTGGAACTGGTCAGCGCAAACTATCGGTTTACCGATCAGCAACAGGCCCTGGATTACTTTACCCGTTTAACCGGATTATTTAAGAATCTAAACTATGCGCCAGCCGGTACGCCGGAATATTCCGGGCTATTGTTAAAAATAAACCAGTTGTTTCAGGACACTCAAAAGTAAGCGGTAAGACCTGGTATTTTGCAGGTATTAATAGTTGCATAAGTTTTCGCATTAAGCAATTAACCAGAAACCGCTATGCATTTAGGTTATCGGTATTCCCTGGTCTTGAAAACCGGTGGTGTTTGTCAAAGGACGCAGCAAGTACGTCCATGTAGGCTTTGCACCAGCGTTATCGACATGGATGTTGTGTATGCTGGTATTGCAGGAGCAAATACCAGCACATGCTGGTGAAACCTTTGCCAAACACCCCCGACTCCCAAGACCTCTGACATGGTGCATGCTAAAGGCTAAAATTTTTGAGACAATTAATAAATCATCTTATCGGCCTGCATAATTGGGTATACAGGTTGCATGTAGCAAGAGATATCTTCCCGGTTTACTCCAACCACTGAGATAATTTGTCTAAGACCATCAAAATAACCGCTTGCCAATCGCCACTTTCCGGTTGACGTAACAAGCTTGCAGTCGGATACCAAGGGCTGTCGGAGCGATTCAGCAGCCATCTGAAATCGGCTGAAAACGGCAGCAATATCCAAACCGGCTTAGCCATAGCCCCTGCCAAATGCGCTACTGCAGTATCTACCGAAATAATCAAATCCATTGCATCCATTAGGGCAGCGGTATCTGAGAAATCAATTAATTGTTCGTTATGTAATTGGAGTTGTGGATACTTCATTAAAACTTGCATATCATCCGGATTGATTTGTTTTTGCAGGCAGTGAAACTCCAGGTTCAATGACAATAAGGGCTGCAATAGCTCAATTGTTATATTGCGATTATGATTTTCCTGATGAACAATTGAACCGGACCAAACCAATCCGATTCTGGTTTTTGTTTTATTTCCTAGAAACTTTAGCCAGCTTTGCTGTTTAAAGTGATCGGCAAAAAGATAAGGCGCCTGATTGGGGATAGATTGCAAAGTGGTATGAAATACCAGCGGCAAGCTCATGATCGGGCAATAGTAATCAAAAACCGCCGATTCAGCTTCTGCGATTACGCTAAAATTCCCAGGCAGTGTGGCTATCAGAGAAATCAGGTTTGCCGGAGTTTCCAGCACAACTTTAGCGCCAAACCTTTCCAATTCCGGCAGATACCGGCAAAACTGTATAAAATCCCCTAAACCCTGTTCGCCATGAATTAACAAGGTTTTACCAGCGATATTGGCTTCACCCAGCCATAAGGGTTGCGCGAAATGCCTGAATTCCTCTTTTAGCGAGCTTCGCCAACGCCATTCATAAAGTTTCCAGCCCTCCTCATAATCGCCGCTTTGCAATTTATATAAAGATAGATTGGTATAGGCATGGGCATAATCAGGGTTTAAGTGTATGGCTTTCAGGTAACTTTGTTGTGCGGAACTGCGTTGCATGAGTTTTTGTAAGGCCACGCCCTGATGATTGTAAGCCTCGGCAAAATCAGGCTTTAAGGCGATAGCGTGTTGACAATGGCTTAAAAATTCGTCAATCCGGTTTAAATTCCTTAGGGCTATTCCTTTATTCAGAAAGGCTTCAGCAAAATCAGCTTTAATGAATATGGCTTGATCAAAACTATTTAAAGCTTGCGCATTTTGCCTTAAATCGACCAAGGTATTGCCGTGGTTGACATATGCTTGCGCATAATCCGGCTTTAAGGCGATGGCTTTATCAAAGCTTATCAACGCGGCATCCCACATTTTCAATTTTCTAAGCACACAGCCAAGATTAAAATGAGCTTCGGCATAATCCGGTTTGATGGTTATGGCTTGTTTAAAACAATTTAAAGCTTGTTGATAACTTTGCAATAAGTTGAAAATTAAACCCTGATTCAGATACGCCTCAACAAAATCAGGCTTTACGTCTATGGCAGTCTGATAAGCAGATAAGGCTGCCTGAGGCAAATCCAGAAATTGTAAAGTTATGCCACGGTTGTGGTGCGCATCAGCAAAATCCGCTTTTAGCGTAACGGCCCGATCAAAACAGTCTAAAGCCAGCTGATATTGCTTTAGTTCCAGATGTATTTTGCCGCAATTGAAATGCACTCCATAATGATCGGCTTTCAGCGAAATCACTCGCTTGTAACATAACAGCGCTTCGTCATATTGGTTTTGCTGCAAAAATGCAAAACCAAGACCGGATAAGATGTCTGCATGTGTCGAAGAAACAATTAATGCTTCAACAAGTAACTTTTTTGCTTGGGCAAAATCTCCTTCCTGTATTGAAAGTGCGGCTAAGTTATTCAGAATATTGGGATCGTCAGGAAATTGATTTAGCAATTGCCGATATACATGCTGCGCATCAGCGCATAGCCCTTTTTGCTGCAAAGTCAGGGCTTGCTGAAACAATAATTGTTGCTGTGCCGTGGGATTTTTGGATTGCATAATGGTTAAAGGGAATACCGGGCTTTGCTAGGTTGGCAATATTGTGATAAGGAAAACGTTTTAATCAAGACTTAAGAATACAATATTAAAATTGAAAATAAGGATTACCCATCACAGTCAAGATCATTTTAGCTTGCTTAAGGAGTTTAAATGCCAGTGCAGATACGTTTACATTTGATTTTGCCGGTTTTGCTCATCCTGGCAGGCTGCGCCACAACTAAAAACTTTTTACCGGATGACGCCAATGATGACCAGATAGTGCATTTGTTAAACCGTCTCAGTTTTGGCCCCACCCCTGAGGCTATAGCCCAAGTGCGGGATCAGGGTATTGATGACTATATTGCCGAGCAGCTTAAACCCGCCTCGTTAGCCAAATCTGACGATCTGCAGCAACGGCTTGCCGATTTAACAACGCTTAAGGCTTCTCTTAAAGAGCTCAGTAAAGATTTCGAACCGCCTGCCGACCAGTTCAAGAATATGTCGGAGGACGAGCGTAAACAGGTTAACAAAACCAAAAACCGCATAGTCGCCGAGTTGCAGCAAGCTAAAGTTTTGCGGGCTATTCTCAGTCCGGCGCAGTTGCAGGAGGTTATGGTCAATTTCTGGTTTAATCACTTTAATGTTTTTGCAGAAAAAGGTAATGATAAGATCTGGATAGGCGACTATGAACGTGACGCCATTCGCCCGCATGCCTTGGGCAAGTTTCGGGATTTGCTCAAAGCCACTGCCCAGCATCCGGCCATGCTGTTTTATCTGGACAACTGGATGGACACAGCGCCTGATAGCCCGGAAGCCCGCGGTAAAAAACAAGGCATCAATGAAAATTACGCCAGAGAAATTCTGGAGTTGCACACTTTAGGCGTGGATGGCGGTTATACCCAGCAGGACGTTACGACCTTGGCGGAGATATTAACAGGCTGGGGTTTATCCAATGGCAAGGAGCTCTGGCAAAAGTCCGATTTTTATTTTAATCCGCGCCGTCATGATTTTGCCAATAAAACCTTGCTGGGCCATAAAATTGCCGGCAGCGGCGAGGCCGAAATTGAATCGGTGCTGGATATATTAGCCAGCCACCCGTCTACTGCCCGGCATATCGCTTTTAAACTTGCTCAAGCCTTTGTGGCTGACGAACCTCCAAAAAGCTTGATTGACAAATTGGCGGTCAGCTTTAAGGAAACAGACGGTGATATTACCGCCGTATTGCACACTCTGTTTTATAGTAAGGAGTTTTGGGACAAGCAATATCAGCAAAATAAATTTAAGTCCCCATTCCATTATGTGGTTTCGGCATACAGAGCCGGCAAGGTTTTACCGCAGGGTGATACCGCGGCGGTACAGGGTGCTTTAAGGAATATGGGCGAACCGCTTTACAATTGTTTAACCCCCAATGGTTATTCCACTACCAAGGAGCAATGGATGAATCCGGATGCATTGTTAAAACGCATTGATTTTGCCAAAAGCCTGAACAAGTTGTTT
>CAVUMJ010000227.1:0-3619 GCA_963741375.1 uncultured Pseudomonadota bacterium | reverse complement strand
ACGGCGGAAAGTGACTGCCTACTCTTCCGGCCAAACCGGTCGTCGAAGAGCCTGACCACCGAGATGGTCTGCCCGGTAATAAAAGAACTGGCGGCGCTTGCCAGAAAAACCACGGCGCGGCCCACATCCGCCGGTTGGCCGACGCGTCCGAGGGGCGTCACGCGCGCCCACATGCCGGCATAGTCGGATAGCTCCGTCTTTGTGCGCTCGATCTCGATGGCGCCGGGCGCCACGGAGTTCACGCGAATCCCGCGCGGTCCGAGTTCCACCGCGGCGCTCTTGGTGAGAGTCTCAATGCCGCCCTTACTGGCGGTGTAGTCGACCAGATTGGGAACGCCAATTTGGTCGCAGCCCGAGCCGATGTTGACGATTGCGGCGCCCGCTTGCATCATTCTGCCTGCCTGCTGGGTGCACAGGAAGCAGCCCTTGAGGTCTGGTGTCGATGACGTTGTCCCAGTCGCTCTCCCGCAGTTCCAGCAGGGGACTCCAGGTTTGGATTCCGGCATTGTTCACCAGGACGTCGAGCCGGCCGAACCGATCGCTTGGCACTGTGCTGAAAGCAATACGACGAATGAGAGACCATAACAACCCTGGAAAGCCAAACTCTTCCCAGATGAACACATCATTATTTATTTTATTTTATGGGCGTGTTTATGGCCTGCAATGTTGCTCCATTTGGCCGGCAAAGGAATTCTGGCTTCCTTGAAAGCTTTTAAAAATTATTTAGGCCGCAGTAAACATCTTTGATGCCGCTTAATTAATACGGAAGTTACAACAATTGTCCGGAATCCCCGGACCATGCGCAAAAAAAAGACCGGCTGGAAAAATCTAACCGGTCCGTTGTCACTATATTTACAGAGCCGGAGGAGGTTAAACCTAACTCTGCCAAGTGACAAACCTGTATGAATGTTATGCTTTAATTTAACTAATTACAACTATTCCATTTTGGTTCAATGTCCGTTTAACGCTAAATCCAGGGCGTTTGAAAAATTCAGAAAATCCGCCTCAACCGGAACAAATTTCGAAATAAATAAAACAGCCATTTTGCAATATTCAAATAGCTGAAAACTTCCGTTATTAATTGTTTCATAAGTTTTCGCCTTTGGTATGCACCATGTCAGAGGTCTTGGAAGTCGGGGGTGTTTGGCAAAGGTTTCGCCAGCATGGATGCTGGCGCAAAGCCTACACGGACGTACTTGCGGCGTCCTTTGACAAACACCACCGGTTTCCAAGACCGGGGAATACTAATAACCTAAATGGGTAGCGGTTTCTCGTGATTCACTTAATGCGAAAACTTATGGAACTATTAATATCAGCAGCTGGTGTTACCGGGAGCTGACTTACAACTTAAAGCATCTCTCATCTCAGCATATACCCATAGAGCATCGGTTGCGCCCTTCCGCCATATTGCTTCAGACAATATGATTAAGTGTTCGTACGAATAGAACAAAAGCCAATCATTTGATAGCCTATTTCTGCGGTTTTTAATGAGATTTGCCTATGTCTGCCAAAAAATACTCGTACAACAAAAAAATGAAAGACGATTTCTTTCAAGACTGGAAAGTCAAACCGGTGATTAAATACAAAAATGTCATGGGTGAGTCCAAAACGTGCGTAGTATTTCCGCTGGATTGGCTAGGCGATTCTCCTGATGACCGCGAAAAGAGAATTGCATTGGCTTTGTCAGTCAATGCAAGTAATGCTCGTTTACACTGACTACAAAAGTTTAAACGGACTTTCGCCTAATAGCTCATAGCCGATTAACTCCGGCTTTTTTTGAAAATGTTATTTATCAATAAGTCATGCATATTGATTTTATCTATTTCAAGGAGAATACAGATGATTGCATCAACTAAACATCATAAAAGCATTTCACTCATACCTTGGCTAAGACAACACATTGTGCTGGATTACAAATTAATTGCTTCCGTAATTATCTTTTGGTCGAGTGTTTTTTCTGCTGCAGCTCTGCTAAAAGCTTTTTCTCTGGACTAGTATTTTTAAAACATTTGATGTTTTAAGCCAGCTTGGCGGATTGAAGTCGTTCAATATCAGATTCGATCTAAATTGAATATCCCAGCTTGCAGATTTAATCTGAAACGCCACAAATTTCATAAGACTGGTTTTTGATCAATGAGGAGGGGCTAATGTTAAATTATCGATACCTAATCATCGGTGGCGGCATGACGGCATATGCCGCGATTTGCGGCATTAGGTCAGTCGATGCGGATGGCTCCATAGGACTAATTAGCGCAGAGTTTTATCCTCCTTACAAACGCCCGCCACTTTCCAAAGGATTGTGGCAGGGAAAACCGATGGAAAAAATCTGGTATCAGATGCAAGAGCTAAAAGTCTCAATGCATTTGGGCCGTTTCGCGCAAACCTTGATAACAGCCGATAAAACCATCGTAGATGATCTGGGAAACAGCTATCACTTCGAAAAACTTCTCATCGCCACTGGAGGAAATGCCGTTAAACTTCCATTTGGCGATGACGAGATCATTTATTTCCGGGACCTGAGAGATTATTTGAAACTTCGCGTTCTTAGCGAACAAAAACAGCGTTTTGCGGTAATCGGCGGCGGCTTCATCGGTTCAGAAATCGCTGCTGCGCTGGCCATAAACGGTAAGCAAGTGGTGATGCTCTTCCCTGAAGAGGGTATTGGCGCATCCCTGTTTCCTCACAACCTGAATAAGTACCTGAACGACTATTACCGCGCCAAGGGGGTAGTGGTCTTGCCCCGCCGGATAATCACCGGGTTAACGCGAAAACAAGATAGCTTACACCTAGACGTCGGCGGTTCGGGTGAAAGCAGCATCGAAGTAGATGCGGTAGTGGCTGGGATCGGTATAAAACCCAATACTCTCTTGCTCGAACAGGCCGGATTGGCTGTCGACAACGGAATCGTCGTCGACGAATTGCTGCGAACGGAAAATCCGGACATATTCGCCGCAGGCGATGTTGCCAATTTCTACAACCCCCATTTAAATATGCGTATGCGGGCGGAACATGATGACAATGCACAAATCATGGGTAAATACGCCGGCCGGAATATGGCCGGAGACTCGACGCCTTATCATCATCTCCCTTATTTTTATTCTGATTTATTTGAACTCGGCTATGAAGCTATCGGCACGACCGATTCTCGCTTGGAAACAGTGGAGGATTGGGTCGAGCCTTTTAAAAAAGGCGTAATCTATTACCTGCAGCATAATCGGGTGCGCGGTGTATTGTTATGGGATGTTTGGGATTGCGTGGACGCAGCTCGCGCACTAATTTCAGAACCTGGCCCGTTCACTGCAACTGATTTAATAGGAAGATTGCCACCGAAAGGTTAAACCGCTTGAGACCGAAACCCTCCGAAAGTGATTTGTTCATTACCGGACAAAACATCCGACATGACCCAGCCCTAGCGATAGCAAAAAATTGCAATTTAAACTTTGGTTTTAGTTCATAAATCTTCAAGCTTGGATCTCAATCTTGAATTTCCAAATTTTTAACGGTTCTTAACTCTATCGGCAGCAAAGTATCAAGTATCCGAAGATGTTAAAGCGTATTACAAATGTTCCCGGATTAATTGTATAGAATTTGGTTATAATTGAAATACCCGGAAAAACAT
>CAVUMJ010000226.1:0-12815 GCA_963741375.1 uncultured Pseudomonadota bacterium | reverse complement strand
CTGATGGCAAGACGCAAATGGAGATTGCAGTTCTGCCAAAAGTTCTTAGCGATGTAGATTCAGGCATGGCAACCGCTAATGAGGAGGAAACGTCTCTAAAATTGTATCGAGAGAAGGAGGAGCTGATGTTCTCTATCGTTAAGGGACAATAATAGCACTAAACTTAACATAATTCAATTCCGAAGCAGTCCACATGGGACTTTCCGATAATGTTGCATCGGGAAGAATTGCAGGTCGGCCAGCTCTGCTTTCACTGAATATTTTAGATTAGAAAATTATATTAATAATATGAACAATGTTACGTTTAATAAAATCTTAATACTTCATTGCCCTTTTCTTTTTTTAGCCCCAAAGGACCGATGCTTGATTGGTTCCGGCGTTCAATTCCATATTCATTGATCGTCGATGGGATACCGTTGAACAACGGGCGGGAACCATGCATTAATCGGGGTCCAGGGTAGGACGCACACAAATGAAGAAAAGCATAATTGTAGTTATATTCACGATCATCGTCGTGGGGGTCGTGGTCATAGCAAGCATCAGCCTAAAAAATAATGGAACAGCGACTACAACGGATAACACCCTGAGAATCGGGGAACTGTTCGATATAACGACCATGGATCCTGCTCCAGACGGAACGTTTTTAAAAGAAAAAGCAGGAGTGATCGAATGCCTGACTGATGAATCCGCTAATTATACCGTCACGCCTTCATTGGCTACATCCTGGGAAGAGGTCATAAACTTTTCAGCGGTAATCTTCGGTTTTTAAGCGAGTGAATATAGAATACACTGTAAAAATCGATAGTTAAAACGAGTTATTTTGTCTCTCATTTTCGATTTTTTCGAAATTAGAATTGGATCATTAGGGAACCTCTAAAAATTATCCGTTCATGCATAGATAAAGCTAAGCGCGAACGGATAGATTATTGATTTACTGAATAAACCGTTTGCACTGAGATTATCGAAGCACACATTAGAAACAGACACATCATGAAGTTATCACTTGAAGCTATCCGGATTATTGACGCCATTGATCGCACGGGCTCCATGTCGGGCGCAGCGGATTTTTTGCATCGGGCGCCATCCACCATTTCTTATGCGGTCGGGAAGTTGGAAGAGCAATTGAACATTAACTTATTCGACCGCAATGGTCCCAAGATTTCACTGACTGCGGCCGGAAACACCCTTTTAAATGAAGGGCGTTTGTTATTACAAGCTTTTGGGGATCTTGAATCGCGTCTGTATAAAATTGCTTTAGGTTATGAATCCGAGCTTAGAATTGTCTTTGATTCGCTGATACCCAGCCGGGTTTTTATTAACGACCTATTAGCGTTTAACGCCCTGGAGTGCGGCACCCGGATTAGATTGTCCACTGAAGTCATGGGTGGAGTCTGGGAGGCCTTACGCGAAGAACGCGGCGACATCGTTATCGCCATTGGCGACTGTCCAAATTGGAGCGGCTATAAAATGCGGAAGCGCGTCCTCCGGAACCGGTATGGCTGTCTATGCGCACAGCTGATAAAGGTGAAGCGGCAAGTTGGTGGTATGAGAAATTAAGCCGCCCGCTACTTAGTGGGATAGCAAAGATGCCGGGCGTTCGGGTCGTTCACGGAAACCCTTGGCCGCCCAAGAAAGGCTGATTTAAATTGAGTAGATTTTAGATTGATGGTAATGAATAAATTATCAATAAAATCAAACATGAATTGTCCCTTTTACCTCCCCTGCGAGTCCTGGCAACCGGACAACGAATTCCGATCCTTGATTGGCCCCTAAGCTGTACGCAGTGATTTTGCCGTGATGCAACTCAACCAAATTTTTCGCCAGGGCAAGCCCAAGACCTAAGCCCCCTTCAGAATGGCCGAGCCCTCTCTCGCTCCGGATGAAGAGATCGAAGATATAAGGAAGCGCTTGAGGCTCAATGCCTATACCGTTATCTTGAACACGAACGGTTACCGATAAACCGTCAACGCTGACGCTGACATCGATACGGCCGCCTTCGCCGGTATATTTAGCGGCGTTATTCAGCAGATTGGCAAATACTTGGGTAAGGCGCACAGAATCGCCTTCCACATAAATGGGCTGCGCAGGCAATTGAAGATCGAAGATTTGATGTTTCTTTTGAATGAGTATCTGAGTAGATTCCGCCGAATCTTTCAGCAACTGCGCAAGCTCGATACGTTCCCTTTGCATTTTCACCTGCCCCTGGGTGATCCGCGAGATATCCAGTAGGTCGTCGACAAGTTTGGAAATACTGGCGACATTACGCTTTAGCACCTCACATGCCCTGGCAAGCGCCGACTTATCCAGCGGTTGTGAGGACATAAGCTGTACTGTCGCGCTTATTGGCGTGAGCGGGTTGCGCAATTCGTGGCCCAGCATCGCCAGGAACACATTCTTGCGCCGGTCGGCATCTTTTAATTTCTGTTCCGCCTGTTTTTGCTCGCATAAGGCCTTATCCAGATTAGCGTTAGCCGAATTAAGTATGGCGTTTTGCATTTCCAGTTGCCTGGTGCGTTCAGCCACCAGATCTTCAAGGCGCCGGCGATAATAGAACAACTCCTGTTCGGTTTCCTTATCCTCGGTAATATCGACCAGGACACCCTGCAGAAACAAAGTGCCGCCGGCTTCGTCACGCACGACATTGGCTTCATCCAGAAACCAGCGCGTCAGCCCAAAGCTGTTGATCAGCCGATATTCACAGCGTAACGGCGCATGGTTCTCATGGATCAATGCGTAAGCCTCGGTTACGGTTTGGCGGTCGTCGCTATGAACCAGTTTGAGCAAACCCTGCGGATCAGCTAACAATTCCCCGGCGGGGAAACCCAATTGTTGAATCTGCGGGCTCAAATAGACCAATTTTCCCGGAGTTTCCAGCAAGCCGATGTAGGTAATGGCCGGAATTTGTTCCACCAGAGTACGGTATTTGGCCTCGGCTTCGCGTAATTGATTGATTGCCGCCACCTTATCCTGAAATGTCTGCTGCTCGCGCAGTGCGCGTAACACCACGGACGGCAGCCATTGCAGCGCATCCCAGTTAGTATCCTTGACTATGTAATCGCATGCGCCCAGTTTGAGCGTATCGACCGCGATCAGAGCGTTATCGGACCCTGTTAGCATGACCACCGGTATCGGCGGCTCGCCGGTTTCCTTGGAAAATTCGGCAAGAAACTCCAGACCGTTGAAATCGGGCAGATTATAATCGAGCAGAATGCAGTCGATTTGTTCGTTATGGGCCAGATGAAGTCCTTTAGCCCCGGTATCGGCCTCGAAAAACGTAAATTCACAGTCCGGATATTGCATGAGAATGCGTTTGCAAGCCATGCGGTCGATTTCGTCGTCATCGATCAACAAGAGCCGGATGGCGGTTTTAGCGAATACCGCGCTCATAAAGGAGACTCGCTAAGCGTCCAGTAAGCGTCAATGGTGCGTATAATCTCGACAAATTGCTGATAATCCACGGGTTTACGCATATAACCTGCAATCCCGAGATTAAAAGTCTCCACCTTGTCTTTCTGCTCGTCGGATGTGGTGAGCGCGACAGTCGGAATGCGCTTAAACTCGTGCATTGCTTTAACCTCTTGTAAAAATTCGATACCGGTCATGATCGGCATGTTAATGTCCAACAGAATCAAACAGGGCAGCTCCTTGCCGGAATCACGCAGATAATCCAGCGCTTCTTCGCCGTTTTCAACATGGTCCAGCCGGTTGGAGACTTGCAGTTCTTTAAGCGCACGCCGTACGGTCATGGCATCCACCTGATCATCCTCGATCAGTAGTATCGCTTTACAGTTTTTGTTCATGATGTCTGTTCTCCTATTGCCGTCTGGGGTATCGTTTTAGGCAAGGTGAAGAAAAAGGTGCTGCCCTGACCGGGAACGGACTCGACCCAAACCTGCCCGCCAATCTGCTCGGCAATTTTTTTGACGATGGCCAGGCCGACGCCGGTGCTTTCCACCCGATCGCGCGGATTCAGGGTCTGAAACAATTGAAAAATACGCTCAAAATGGCGTTTTTCGATACCGGGGCCGTTGTCGGCCACACTAAAACACCAGTATTTGCCTTGATCAAAGCAGCTGATTTCGATTCGGCCCTGGGGCTTGTCCAGATAGCGGATAGCGTTGGAGACAAGATTCTGCAACACCTGCTGGATGGCGGTCTTTTCCGTGCGAATCACCGGCAACCCGGGCATGACGGTGACGTCAATATGGGCGGGCGGCGCCAGCGAATCTATCACTTCATGCACCAGCTCGTTGAGATCGACCACGACATTGGCCTTGTCTATCCTACCGGTGCGCGAATAACGCAATACGCCGTCGATGAGGGCATCCATGCGTTTCACCCGCTGAATAAGCAGGCGCAGGTGTTCCTGACCATCTTCATCCAGTCTGCCCTGCTGGTCGGCGGCGATCCAGTCCGCCAGCGAACCGATGGCGCGTAGCGGTGCTTTCAGATCATGGGAAACCACGTAGGCAAAGTTTATAAGCTCTTCATTGGCGCTGTTCAGTTCATGAATAATGCGTATCTGTTCTTCTTCCAGCCGCTTGCGCTTGGTAATGTCGTATATTGTCGCCAACACCAGTCCGTCTTCCAGAGGGCTAAGACTCACGTCCGAAGCAAACTCTGCGCCATCCCGGCGCAAACCGGTAATATCGAACCCGCCGCCCATCATCCGGGAAATGGGGCATGCGGCGAAGGCAACGCGCTTTTCGTTGTGTAGCGTCCGGAAACGTTGCGGAATCAAGTCTTCGATGGCAAGTGCGGTGAATTCGTTCCTGGTATAGCCGAACATCCGCTCGGCGGCAGGATTAGCCAGAAGGATATGCCCTTCCGCATCGGCTATGAGCATGGCGTCCGCAGCAATGTCCATCAGCCACCGGGCATCATGTTTACTCAGGATATCTGGGATTACAGTTTTCATTAGCGGGGCATCAAAGTTCCATTGCTTTGCTGTTTAAATTCTATCAGCTTTCAAACAGAGCCGAAGCTAAATGATCCCATTATGCGTGAACTTTGTGGAAAAAAGGCTAAGGATTAGCTAAAAAATAGCGATTCTAACAAGTTCCGATCATAGCTAAGACACATATAAACATTGCAAGACAAAAAATTAGCTAGCAAATCCTACCTATATAAGCTAATCCTTGACAATACATGTTCCCGGTATCTTACCAAACACTTGACATCTTTGCAGAATTTCTCAGTTCATAGCTCTTATTAGGTTGAAACGAGGAATATGAATCATACATATGTTCACGTTTCTAATCACTCTAAACCGGCTAAGTGGAAAATCAAACCCTATCTTGTTTTGGCAAAGGTTTGTGTCCAATTAGACTTTTCTTGAATGCAATCTCGAACCGGGTTCCGTTACCAAGGGAACTAACGCCAATTTTAACCGTTGCTGCATGAAGATCGGCAATTTCCTTGACAATAGCCAATCCCAGCCCACAGCCCTCACCTTTACTGCCGGGAATGCGATAAAAACGTTCAAAAACTTTGTCAACCTCACTCGGCTGAATGCCAGGACCATCATCTTCAATGATCAGTAATACCTGTGAATTAACTTCTATTTTGACATTGATTTTTCCACTAATATTGCCATAACACACAGCATTATCCAACAGATTGCTCAGTAACTCACAAAGTAAGGTTTCATCTCCTTTAACATACGGGAGATCGGCGGGTGCATCAAAACCCAGATCCATATTTCTCTCGAGTGCTTTGGGCGCCCAATCCATAGAACAATTACAGGCAAGTTTGGTCAAATCTATTACCTTAAATTCTTTTGGACTTTGTGAATAAGACTCTGATCGAGCCAGAACCAGCAATTGCGTGCTTAAATGGGCTACCCGATCTGTAGCGCTCTTGATATGTGCCAAAGCCGGTTTTAATGTCTCAAAATCATCGGCGCAAAGCAAACGGTCCACCTGGACTTTGAGTCCGGCCAATGGAGTTCGCAGTTGGTGCGCTGCATTATCAATGAAACGCCGCTGTGAGCTCAATGACAAATTTAGGTGTTCATTGGCTAGCAGAAGTTCTTTAGCAAAATTTTGTGATTTCATCACTAACAGACCAATCATTAACGAAGACAGTAAATAGATTGGCAAAACAATCATCGCTTCACTAGTAAGCTCAAATGTAAAATGATGAGGCTCGAAATAGTAAAAAGACACTACTGTGCTTAACAGAGTGACGAGAATACCTGGACCAAGACCACAAATAAAAAAACATAGAATAGTTGCGGGATAAATAGTTAGACGCGGGTAACCGGCTTCGACAGGGAGTAGCCAAAAACGAAGAAACAGAGCAATTGCGAATATACCAAGAGCTAACAAGTATTGAAAAAAAACCTGTAACTTTGGGTCTATTTTTTTAAACATAGCATTAATTTCCTTGATAACGATCAACATGTGTTCAATTGACCGCAATATTGCATTACACCCTAAGTTTATCTTGGGCATGCACTTAATTTCGCTCCAGCAAGTAACCGAGTCCTCGCACTGTTCTGATACCAATCCCCAAAGGCTGGAGACGTTTACGTAGACGGTGAACATAAACTTCGATGGCATTGTCCGCCAGCCCTTCAGAGTGTATGGCAATACGCTGGGCAATACTGTCTTTGCTAACCACATGACCAACCTTTAACATCAACGCTTCCAAAACGCCATATTCACGCGACGGCATCAAGATGGGCGCATCATCAACTCTGATTTGACGATTAAGGGTGTCAAGCGCTAGTCGTCCCAAGATAATATCATGGCTAAAGCCACCAAGACTTCTACGAAGTAATGCTCGAATCCGAGCTAACAATTCTGCAAGTTCGAACGGCTTAACCATATAATCATCAGCGCCGATCTCTAATCCTTGTACCCGATCATGGACGCTATCCCGAGCAGTCAGAATAAGAACGGGGACGGTGGATTTACGCAACCTCAATTGTCTTAACACGTCCCTGCCATCAATATCAGGCAATCCAAGATCAAGAATGACCAAATCATAGGTCTGAGTACGTAGCGCACTTTCTGCATACGCCCCTGTCACTATCAAAGTGACATCGAATCCATTGTCATTTAAGGTTCTGGAAAGACCATCCCCTAAAACCGCATCATCTTCAACAAGTAAAACTTTCATCCCAATTTATTTGATTTTAAAGTTTTTTAATCAGTTTCCGATAGCGCAGTACAAGCCGATTTATTTATATGACAAACTGTCGAATGCTCAAAATTAATTTTCATTTCTTTTTATACTATGAAAATATGCCTATGTCCAAAATTGATGATAATTAGATTAATTCACAATAAATAATCATCGGGGAGTACCGGCTTCCGCGATATAAAAATCAGCTATCTATGGCCGGCTTTTCCGCTCCACCGATACGTGTTTGCCTTCGGCGGCCCAGTCCTGCCCTTGTATCTGTGGCGCTCGTTCAGCCCCAACAAAGGGTATTCATTTTCAGCCACACAGAGTGTACGCCGTTTCGGGATGCCTTACAGTTTTCCTAATCGAAAAACCACCCGGCGCTACGGCTAATTGGAACAAAAAATTCATCCGGAATTTTCAGCGATAGTCATAGGGGTGCAAACAGTAAATTACATTGTTTTGTTAATGCTGAAAGGTTGATGAAAGGTTAAGCTGATATAATCTCTAACAAATTCGAAAATGACAATAAATGGACTGAATATAATAAGACAAACATGGCTTAGAAGGTTTTTGTTTTTAGATTAGAAGAACCATTGAAATCAAAAGCCGCCAACAGTTTATAACTATTTAATAATTAACGGGATTTAAGTTGCCGCAAGAGATCACATGAGCCAACAGCTTTAAATCCGCCACATAAAATGATCAGTAAATTACCGGATATCCTTGTGCAAAGATCTATGTAATGATCAATCCTAATCAGTGGGTGCGAATACAACCAAGCTTTAATTGGCAATTTGCCAATCAAATAGAAATCTTTAAATGATCATATTTATAAGAAGAATGTTTTATTAAATCAGAAGGTATCCTTAAGGCTGGAGTTATAGCTATACGACATAACCATACGGAGGGCGCCGAATATTATTAGCTATGATAATGTTGATTTGGACCACGCAGGGCTACGAGCTATTAAAAAACTAAAAGGTAAACAGTTTAATAATAAGATAGTGGCCGTAAGAGAATATAAATTTAGAAATTTCCTAGAATTACTGTTAATCAATCTATAACGTTTATGGATAGCCGAATTAAAGACCGTAGGCAAAATAATATTATTGAAATTAATATAAAGTTGTTAAAAGTATAAGTCAATTCGACGGGCCTTACCACGCAGCATCTTCCCTGCTATCAGGCTGAATTAGCACAATACTGACGATCAATACAGCAACCAAAGGTAGTAAACATGTTTATCGTCTCATACGTTCTGAAACGCCCATATACGGTCGTCGCGGCGCTTATCCTGATCTGCCTTTTGGGAATAGGAGCCGGATTGCGTATGCCAGTCGATATTTTTCCGGAAATCGATATTCCGGTTGTCAGTGCCGTCTGGACTTACAATGGCATGAACGCCAAGGACATCCAGAACCGAATCCTGACTATCCATCAACGTCAGATGGCCTCGCTGGTAGATGATATCTCCCGCATTGAGGCTACCAGCTATAACGGCGTTGGCGTCGAAAAAGTCTATCTACATGAAGGCGCGGACGTTACCCGCGCTATCTCGCAACTGGCCAGCAGCGCGCTCGTCGTCCTTAAATATCTGCCTCCCGGCATCACACCGCCGCTGATTATTCGTTACGGCGCAACGGACGTCCCAATTATCCAGTTGAGCCTTTCGAGCAATTCATTGCCCGACACGAAGCTGAACGACTTGGGCCAAAACATCATCCGCCCCGACTTGGCTGTCGTGCATGGCGCCGAAGTGCCTTATCCTTATGGTGGCAAGCCGCGCGTCATCATGGCCGATATCGACCAGCAAGCCCTGCAAGCGCGAGGGTTAAGCCCAGCCGATATCAGCCATTCCTTGCAGCATCAAAACGTCATCCTGCCTGCCGGCGATGTTAAAATGGGGAGCAAGGATTACGCGCTGACCATGAACAACAGCCCCGATGTGATTGAGGCGATCAACGCTTTCCCGATCAAAAATGTCGATGGCAGAATGGTCTTCATGCGCGATGTGGCGCATGTACATGACGGTTTTCAGGTGCAAACCAACTCCGTTTCCGTGAACGGAACGCCCGGTGCGCTCATGACCATCCGCAAAACCGGTGGTGTTTCGACTTTGGCTGTTATCGACGGGGTACGCGAAGAATTGCCGAATATCGAAAAGGTTCTGCCCCCCGGCGTTAAAATCAAGGCTCTGTTTGACCAATCCCTCTTTGTAAAAGCTGCGCTCAATAGCGTCGTCATGGGCGGCGCTATGGCGGCTGGCCTTACCGCACTCATGATTCTGCTGTTCCTGGGCAACTGGCGTTTGACCCTGATTATTCTGGCCTCCATCCCGCTTTCCATCATCACCGCCGTTCTAATTATGTATTGCGGCAATCAGACCTTGAACACGATGACGCTGGGAGGCTTTGCGCTTGCTGTCGGCATTTTGGTCGATAACGGCACGGTCGTTATCGAGAATATCGAACGTCATCTCCATGACAAGGAACCGCTTGAAATGTCGATCATCAATGGCGCAGGCGAAGTTGGGGTTCCAACCATGCTCTCAACGCTTTGTATCTGTATCGTGTTTGTGCCGATTTTCCTGCTGCAAGGAACGGCAAAATACCTGTTCTCACCGTTGTCACTATCGGTTTGCATGTCGCTAATCGCAAGCCTTGCCTTGTCGTTCACGCTGGTGCCGGTTCTGTTCAAATACCTGATGCGTTCGAACATTGAGGCGCATGACAAGCCCGATCACCCCTTGGCGCCCGCACCGCGTAAGCGCAATCCTTTAAGCCTTATTCATGAGAAGTTCGAGCAAGGGTTTGAGTCTTTCCGCGAAACCTATCGTCACAGTCTTTTATGGACGCTCTCCGAGCCAAAGCTGACGATATTGTTCTTCGTCACGCTTATGGGTGTATCGCTGCTGCTGTTTCCGCAATTGGGGCGGGATTTTTTCCCGCAAGTCGATGCCGGACAGATGCGCCTTCATGTTCGCGCGGCGCCGGGTACGCGCCTTGAGGAAACCCAAAAAGATTTTGGCAAAGTAGAAGCCGCGATCCGGCAGATTGTTGGTTCGAAGCAAATCGACACCATGCTTGATAATATCGGGCTGCCTTACAGCGGTATTAACATCGCGCTCAGCGACTCCGCGACCATCGGTCCCATGGATGGCGAAATTCTGATTTCTCTTACCAAAGAGCATCAACCGACCGCCGATCTTACGGCCAAACTGCGCCGCGAATTGCCGAAGCGGTTTGCCGGTACGCAGTTCTTCTTTCAGCCCGCCGATATCGTCGATCAGGTCTTGAATTTCGGCCAGCCCGCGCCAATCGACATCCGCGTTGCAGGGCCGCATAGCGGCGATACTTACGCACTAGCCTCGAAACTGGCCCACGCCCTTCAGTCGGTCCCAGGCATTGTGGACGCTCATGTGTTTCAGGTGCCGGACGCACCCGCGATCAGTGTCGATCTTGACCGGACGCTGGCGACCCAGTTCGACCTCGATCAGCAAAACACGGCAAGTAACGTGCTGGTCTCAACAAATTCAAGCGCTCAAACCATGCCGAATTTCTGGATCGACCCTAAAAACAGCGTGAGCTATCCGCTGGCCGTCCAGGTTCCAACTTACCGTATCAATACAATGGAAGATTTGCAAACTATGCCGGTTACCGTGCCCGGTAACAATCAGCAAAGCCAACTTTTGATGAATGTCGCCAAATTCGACCGCCGCACGGTGCCGATGGTGATGTCGCAATACAACATCCGCCCGGTGTTTGACGTTCATGCCGATGTCCAGGGCCGCGACCTTGATTCCGCCGCTAAGGATATCGATAAGGTTATCACTCAAAATAAACCTGAGGCCGCCAGCGCAATTACAGTAACTTTAAGCGGCCAGGTCGCCACTATGCGCGAAAGCTATACCGGCCTTTTCGGCGGCATGGCCTTAGCCGTGGTGCTGGTCTATCTGTTCCTAGTCATCAATTTTCAAAGCTGGATCGACCCGCTGATCGTCCTGATGGCTGTGCCGTTCACCTTAGGCGGCGTCATGTGGATACTTTATCTAACGCAGACCCATCTGAGCGTTCCGGCGCTGATGGGAACGCTGATGTGCATTGGCCTGACGACCGCGAACAGTATTCTTGTCGTGACTTTCGCGAATCAGCGCATGGAAGCAGGCGATGAGCCTTTTGTTGCTGCCCAGGTCGCCGGTTTTACCCGTCTGCGACCTGTCTTGATGACTGCGGGCGCGATGATTTTGGGTATGATCCCAATGGCTCTTGGCGTTGGCGAAGGCGGCGAGCAGAACGCGCCTCTGGCCCGCGCAGTAATCGGCGGCTTGCTCTTCGCCACTTTTGCCACACTTGTTTTTGTCCCAACCATGTACCGGCTGTTACGCCGCGCGCCACTATCCAGTGCAAGGAGCGACTATCGTGCATCCGTCTGAAAATCCACTACCGGAAAAGCATCTCAAAAACGATCCGCCTCTTGCCACAACCGGCCGCAAATTGGGAATATTGGCAGTATTGGTTGCTGTCATTCTCTGTGCTGGTTTTATCCTTGTCCATCATACCCGTTCAAGCCATGAAGATGATGTCGCTCAATTGACCAGGGAAACAGCAACGGCCACCATCCTGGTCGAAGCCGTGACCGTGCAAAAGGCTCCGGCTTCCGTTACACTAACGCTGCCGGGTGCGACAGCCGCATGGTATGAAAGCGTCATCTATGCCCGCGTAGATGGCTATGTCGGCAAATGGAACGCAGATATCGGAGATCACGTTACCAATGATCAGATACTTGCGACTCTGGAGACTCCGGAACTCGATGCGGAACTTGTCGCGGCGCAAGCCAAACTCAAATCTTCCCAAGCGCTGGTTGAGTTCACCAAATCCACCTATGAACGCTGGAAAGACTCACCTATAGGCGTTGTATCCGAACAGGAACGAGAGTCCACCAAGGCTGATTATGACCGCGCTATCGCGCAAGTTGGTCTCGATAAAGCCAATGTAGATCGCTACACTGCTTTCGCGGCTTTCAAGCAAGTTACGGCCCCCTATGACGGCACGATCACCGAACGGCATATCGACATCGGCAATCTTGTAACTGCCGGCAGCACGGCGAACACGACGCCGCTTTACCGCATCGTGCAGGATGACCCGATGCGCGTGTTTATCGATGTGCCGCAAAGCGCAGCGCAAGATATAATCCCGGACCTTGTAGCGCATATAACAGCCAGCAATGTTCATGGCCGCACCTTTGACGGCAAGGTGACTCGCACCGCTAGCGCAATCAATAAGCAGACTCGCACCCTTAGAGTGGAGGTGGATATTTCCAATCCGGATCATGCGCTTATTTCCGGCATGTATATCAACGCCAGCTTCGAAATTCCCAATATCGGCTTACTTCAGGTACCGGCTGCGGCCCTTGTCTTCCGCAGCAAGGGGCCGCAGATTGCAGTGATCGACAAAGACAGCAAGGTAGATTTCAGGAATGTCTCGATTGCCCGCGACAACGGCAACAGCGTCGAAATCGCGTCAGGGGTTGATGTAGGAGACAAGGTCGCTCTCAATATCGGCAACCAGGTCGCGCAAGGCGATACGGTCAGTGTTCAAGACGGTTCGGAAGACGGTAATGCCAATGCCCGGAAGTAAAAGAAAATTCATAAGCCTGTCCGGCGCTCTTTTATACTTCTGTCT
>CAVUMJ010000225.1:0-18025 GCA_963741375.1 uncultured Pseudomonadota bacterium | reverse complement strand
CATAAAAAATTCCAAGAAGAATACGGCTTCAAGGAAATTGAACCACAGTTATTTTCTATCAAACTCTACCAATTCGAACTTGAGCAGGTTTTTGAAGAGGGTGAAGCATTTCGAAATAGCGCCAAAACCACCATGACCGAACAAAGTATAGTGATTAACAAGCTATACAGCACGCTGATTTTTAAAGCCAGAAATGTTTTACAACAGGCCCAGAAAGACGCCGCTAACTGGGGTAATAGCGTTCTGACGCCCTTAATGCACCAAATTAAGGATCATAAAAAGCAGATTGAAAATAGATTAATCATGCTTAGAAAAATTAACGATTCAAAAATCAGTGTAGGCGAAAGTATTACTCAACTGGAAACAGAATTGGCTCAGCTAAAAACCCAGAGACAGGAGCTGATTACCATCGTTAAGGCCATGCATTTTGAAACCAAAGGAAACTGATTCTTCCGCCTTTCTGTTGAACCTAATTTATTCTGCGAGATTTAATGGTTTATCAATGCGACGAATGTGATGGTGGTTTATCTACGACATCGGTTCTGCGCAAAATATAGCGGTCGGCAAGTTTGCCAGTGTAGCGTTTACCGTTGTTATCAAGTTGGACCAGCATATTTTTGTCCACAAAATAGTGCTGAGTAGTTGAGGCATTACGTGGGGTAAGAATAATAGTATTGCTTTCATTTCCCCAAGTAAACTTACCTTTTTCCACAAACTCTCTTTCTGATTTGCCTACGTATTGGGATATCAAGACATAACTGTTATTTTTGTTTAAAGCCAGTGTCGTTTTCACGCCCATACAATCCGTGCAGGGCAAAAAACCGTTGTATATCCCCGGCCAATCAGTGGTATTTTGACCTTGATGATGGGGCTCTTCAGCCTTTGGCGCTTCCGATTCAGCTAACACTGAGTGATAAGCTAAAAAAATTGTGCTGAATAGAAATAAAGTCAGAATTTTTTTAAATTTTTGTCTATATGTTTGCATTTTAGCTCCACGGCAAAACTATAAAGTAGGACATTGGTATAAGTAGTAAAGTAAAACCTTCGAGAATTACTGGTTATTATTTAATAAATTAAACTGGCTGTAAAATCGGGTGCTGCAGATTGACAAATACCCGTTGCCAAAACAAGTTTATTTTCTAGTAGAACTAAAAGTGAAGGAACGAACTATACCTTGATTATCAAAACGAATCAGCAAATCCTGGGTATCATCAGCACCAAATAGCGAGTATTTATAGATACCATACGTCCAGGTAGGCCTGCCGTCTTCCAGACCGGTACGCCAAGGTGTTCCAAATAACTCCGAAATATCCTGCTTACGAGTCTGGCCAATTTTAATTTCAGGCACCTTGCTAGCAGCAAATTCCTGGCCTACAGAAAAACATGCTGTCAGCATGGTAGAAACTAAACCGATTATCAGTAACAATAGGCTTGGTTTAAAAATTTTAATGATTTGACAGGAAACCAGATTATTCATAATTTTTTATCCGACTAAGAAAGTAATGGTTATAAAATACAATGATTTCAGGTATCTTAGCTATAACCACTCTGTATGCCAAATACATTTAGCTAAAAAATATGTCGACCCTATCAGACTACATTCCTTTAGAAGATTTACAATTTGACAATCGCTTTGTTCATGAATTGCCCGCTGATCCTGAACCGGACAACTATCGTCGGCAAGTGTATTCCGCTTGCTATTCAAGAGTAACTCCGACAATTGTTGCCAAACCTGAGCTAATAGCTTACTCCATCGATATGGCAGAATTGTTAAATCTATCGAAACAGGATTGTGAATCGAAAGAATTTAGCGAAATTTTTGTTGGCAATCGTCTTCTTCCCGGCATGGAGCCATTTGCCTGTTGCTATGGCGGTCATCAATTTGGGCAATGGGCTGGTCAACTAGGCGATGGCAGAGCCATTAATCTTGGCGAAGTAGTCAACAAACAGGGAAAACATCTGACCTTGCAACTCAAAGGCGCCGGATTAACGCCTTATTCCCGGAGTGCAGACGGTCTGGCGGTATTAAGATCATCCGTTCGTGAATTTTTATGCAGCGAAGCCATGCATCACCTCGGCATACCTACTACTCGCGCCTTAAGTGTGATTCTGACAGGTAAAAATGTCAGCCGCGATATGTTTTATGATGGTAACCCTCAAATTGAAGCTGGCGCAGTTGTCTGCCGGGTTGCCGAGTCCTTTACCCGTTTTGGCAGTTTTCAGATATTTACCGCACGCGACGACCTCGACTCACTCAAACAATTGCTGGACTTTACTATACGCTCCGATTTCCCGCATTTAGGCGAACCTAGCAACAGCGTTTACCAACAATGGTTTTACGAGGTATGCCGGAAAACTGCGGAAATGATTATACACTGGCAACGTGTAGGTTTTGTGCACGGGGTTATGAACACAGACAATATGTCAGTGCTAGGACAAACTATTGATTACGGTCCATATGGCTGGCTGGAAAATTACGACCCGGACTGGACACCAAACACTACCGACGCCAAAACTCGCCGTTATCGTTTCGGCAATCAACCCAAAATTGCGTACTGGAATTTAGTGCAACTGGCAAATGCCATTTTCCCGCTGATTAAACGAGCAGAACCGTTGCAAAAAGCAGTAGATAGCTATTTAAGCATTTTTGAATCCGGCTGGCAGTCCATGATGGCCGCGAAATTAGGTTTGCTGAATTTCCAGCAATCTGAAGATCTGATATTGATAGAGGATTTACTAAAGTTACTACAAGATTGTGAAATTGATATGACTCTGTTTTTCAGAGGTTTGGCCGATATTGGCGGCAAACAACCGGAAACGGATTTCTTTGCCCTGCTGGAAAATTGCAGCTATATCTCAATAGATGCCGAGCAAAAACACTTGGCCGGGCTATGGTTTAATACTTATCAATCTCGCTTACAGCAACAAAACAGACCGGATGCTGAGCGCCGAACAGCTATGAATGCTATCAATCCTAAATACGTATTAAGAAACTACATGGCGCAACTTGCCATAGATAAAGCGGAACAAGGTGACTACAGCCTGGTCAAGGAGCTATTGGAGCTGTTAAGACACCCCTACGATGACCAGCCGGACCGAAACCATTTTGCCGCAAAAAGACCGGATTGGGCCAAGCATCGGGCAGGTTGCTCAATGTTATCCTGCAGTTCATAAGTTTGGCGGCTAAATTTACATTTTTCTTTATCCGGATTGGCTCATGCAATCCATGTAGAAAACTGGAAAAAATACATGCTCAAAACATGCATTTCAGGTATCCTTTTAAAAGCTTGTTCAACGATTCAAACTAGGCACATTAATGAATAACAGCTTAAACAACAACGTTAAAGTCGCGCCAGACATTGATCCGGAAGAAACCAATGAATGGATGGAAGCGCTGGAATCGGTCATTGCGCAAGATGGTACTGACCGAGCCAGTTTCCTGATTGAAAAACTGGTTACTACCGCCAGACAATCCGGTTCAAACATACCGTTCTCCGCCAATACTGCTTATATCAACACCATTCCTGTAGACAAACAACCCAAATTTCCCGGCAATACCGATATAGAGCGCACGATTCGCTCCTATGTACGCTGGAATGCCATGATGATGGTTTTACGAGCCAACAAACACAGTAATGTCGGCGGCCACATTGCCAGCTTTGCTTCTGCGGTGACACTTTATGATGTTGGTCAAAATCATTTTTGGCGAGCTCCTTCCGACAAGCATGGCGGCGATCTGATTTTTTCTCAAGGTCATTCTGCGCCCGGCACTTATGCAAATGCTTTTTTACTTGGACGTTTAACAGAAAAGGAAATGGACAATTTCCGTCAGGAGGTCGGCGGTCATGGCTTATCATCTTATCCCCATCCCTGGTTAATGCCGGATTTCTGGCAATTCCCGACAGTGTCAATGGGGCTTGGCCCAATTATGGCAATCTATCAGGCCCGTTTCATGCGCTATATGCAAGACCGCGGCTTCAGTCATACTGATGGACGCAAAGTCTGGGCATTTCTGGGCGATGGCGAAACTGACGAGCCGGAAACTCTAGGCGCCATCGGCATGGCTGGCCGTGAAAAACTGGACAACCTGATATTTGTCGTCAATTGCAATTTGCAACGTCTGGATGGACCGGTACGCGGCAACGGTAAAATCATTCAGGAACTGGAAAGTAACTTCCGCGGCGCTAACTGGAATGTGATCAAGGTCATCTGGGGGAGACGCTGGGATGCAATTCTGGCCCGCGATAAAGATGGTCTGATAGTTAAACGCATGATGGAATGTGTGGACGGCGATTATCAAACCTTTAAATCCAAAGATGGCGCATATGTCCGGGAGCATTTCTTTAACACCCCTGAATTACAGGAATTGGTTAAAGACTATACCGATCACGATATTTGGGAATTGAATCGCGGCGGCCACGATACCATAAAAGTGTTTGCAGCCTATCTGGCTGCCGTCAATCACCAAGGTCAACCCACTGTGATACTCGCCAAAACCATCAAGGGATACGGCATGGGTGATTCCGGTCAGGCTCAAAACACCAGCCATCAGCAGAAAAAAATGAGCATGGAATCGATTAAGCTGATTCGTGACCGCTATCAATTGCCGGTCAGTGACGATGAACTGCTTAATCTGCCTTATTTGCGTTTTTCAGAAGACTCTGATGAATTGAAGTACATGCGTCAGCGCCGTGTCGATTTGGGTGGTTTTTTACCGGCACGCCGCACTAAGGCCTATCCTTTGGAAGTACCGGGCTTAGCGGTCTTTAAAGCCATGCTGGAAGGCACAGCTGAAGGTCATGAAATTTCCACCACGATGGCTTTTATCCGTATCCTCAACATTCTGGTCAAGGATAAGCAGATCGGTAAACGCATTGTGCCCATCGTACCTGATGAATCTCGCACCTTCGGCATGGAAGGCATGTTTAGACAATTAGGCATCTGGTCGCAAGTCGGACAATTGTATACCCCTCAAGATGCAGAACAATTAATGTTTTACAAGGAAGACAAACATGGCCAGGTTTTGCAGGAAGGCATAAACGAAGCCGGCGGTTTGTGCGACTGGATAGCAGCGGGCACGGCTTATTCCACGCATGGCGTTCCAATGATTCCGTTCTTTATCTACTATTCCATGTTTGGTTTCCAGCGGGTAGGCGATTTGATCTGGGCCGCCGCCGACCAACGCACTCGCGGTTTTCTGCTGGGCGGCACTGCCGGTAGAACCACTTTAAATGGCGAAGGCTTGCAGCATGAGGACGGCCATAGCCATTTAATCTCTGCCACAGTTCCCAACTGTTTTTCCTACGACCCTACTTTTGCCTTTGAGCTGGCAGTTATCATTCAGGACGGTTTACGGCGGATGTATGTTGAACAGGAAGATATTTTCTATTACATCACCCTGATGAATGAAAACTATGATCAGGCCGCAATGCCGGAAGGTGTGGAAGCCGATATTTTAAAAGGCTTGTATTTATTCAAAAAAGGCCCTAACAGTAAAAAACCTCGGGTGCAACTGCTGGGCTCCGGCACCATTTTCACGGAAGTCATTGCTGCAGCCAAACTACTGCATGAAGACTGGGGGGTTGATGCTGACTTATGGGGTTGTCCAAGCTTTACTGAATTAGCGCGTGACGGTCAAAGTTGCGAACGTTGGAACCGCCTGCATCCAACGGAAAAACCTAAAATTTCTCATGTTGAACACTGCTTAGGTAAAAGCAAAGGCCCAGCCGTAGCCGCATCCGATTACATACGTGCTTTTGCCGAGCAAATCAGACCATATTTGAATAAGCATTACACCGTATTAGGCACTGACGGTTTCGGCCGTTCCGACACCAGAGCCAATCTGCGCAGTTTTTTCGAAGTTGATCGTTACAATATTACTATCGCAGCGTTATACGGTCTACAGCAAAATGGCGAATTTGAAGCTTCCAAAGTTGAAGTGGCAATTGCAAAATACAATATCAACCCAGAAGCAACCCCACCCTGGTTGATTTAACGGACGGTCGCAGATGAGTTTTCTAATTGAAGTAAAAGTTCCCGATATTGGCAATGTTGCAGATATCGACATCATAGAAGTACTGATTAAACCCGGAGACGAAGTTGTACCGGAACAGACTCTAGCAGTAATGGAGACCGATAAGGCAACCATGGACTTGCCTTCCAGTGCAGCTGGAAGGGTGCAGCAGGTACACATCAAAGTTGGCGACAAAGTGGCGGAAGGCACCCTGATAGCCACACTTGAAACTAACGCCGAACCTGCTTCGCCAAATAAGCCTGCACAGGCAGCCATAGCCGCATCTGTTCCAGTCCTTCCGGTCATTGAAACGGTTGCAGCACCGGAGCCGGTTAAACCGGAGCCAGTTAAAGCCGATGAAACAGTAGAAGCCCCGATACCCATTGCGGCTGAAACGCCGGCAGTTAACGGCGCCAAGGCCCACGCCACCCCCAGCGTCAGGCTTTTCGCCCGCGAATTGGGTGTAGACCTGACTAAAATTAACAATGGTAGCGGTCGTAAAGGCCGGATTTTAAAAGAAGATGTTAAAAACTTCGTCAAACAGACCTTAAGCTCTACCAATAACGCCAGTGGCGGCGGCGGGATACCGCCTATTCCGGCAGTGGATTTCTCCCAATTTGGCAAAATAGAAGAAAAACCACTAAGCAAAATCAAACGCTTAACCGGACAAAACCTCAGCAGAATTTGGTTAAATCTGCCGTTGGTTACTTATCACGACGAGGTGGATATAGGCGATATGGAGGATTTTCGTAAATCCGTCAATGCCGGGTTAGCTAAAGATGCCGCTAAAATTACCGGCCTGGTGTTTATCATGAAGGCGCTGGTTGCAGCCATGCAAAAATACCCGGCCTTTAACAGTTCCTTGTCTGCAGATGGCGAAAAACAGATTTTCAAACATTATTTCCATATCGGCATCGCTGTTGATACGCCAAACGGCTTGGTGGTGCCGGTGATTCGTAATGTTGACCAGAAAGGCATTTTTCAGCTTTCCACAGAACTAGCCGAAACCAGTGAATTAGCCAGACAGGGCAAATTAAAACCTGCCGACATGCAAGGCGGCTGCATCACAATCTCCAGCCTGGGCGGTATTGGCGGCACGGCGTTTACTCCGATAGTCAATGCACCTGAAGTAGCTATACTGGGTGTCACCCGTTCCAAAATACAACCGGTATGGAACGGCAACAGCTTTGAACCGAAACTGATGCTACCGTTGGATTTAACGTATGATCACAGAGTAATTGACGGCGCACAAGGAGCACGTTTCATGGAAGCTTTAAAACAAAATCTCGGCGACATTCGTCGTTTGTTACTGTAGGAGGTGGTGTATGGATAGCAATTCCGTGATTCATACCGAAGTATTGGTTCTGGGAGGCGGTCCTGGCGGTTACACCGCTGCATTCAGGGCAGCGGACTTAGGCCAGAAAGTAGTGCTGGTAGAGCGGTTTCCTGTTTTGGGAGGCGTCTGTCTGAATGTCGGCTGCATCCCATCCAAGGCTTTGCTGCATATCGCCCAAATTATTCACGAAGCCGACAGCTTAACTGAACATGGCGTCAACTTTGGCAAACCGGCCCTGGATATAGACAAAATACGCAGTTGGAAAGAAAGTGTCACTCAAACCTTGAATCAAGGTCTGGCCAAACTGGTTAAACAAAGAAATATCACGCTGGTGCAAGGTTTTGGCAAATTTGTGTCTGCCAACAGTGTAGTCGTGGAAAATGACAATGGCAGCCAAACCATTAGTTTTGACAAAGCCATCATTGCTGCCGGCTCTCACCCAACCAAAATCCCGGTTTTTCCTAATCAGGACGAACGCTTGTGGGATTCTACCGATGCGCTTGCCTTAGAATCCATTCCGAATAAATTATTGATTGTTGGCGGCGGCATTATTGGTCTGGAAATGGCGACGGTTTATCATGCTTTGGGCTCCAAAATCAGCGTGGTGGAGTTAATGGATCAAATCATTCCCGGTTGCGATAAAGATCTGGTCACACCATTACAACGCCGTATCAAAAAACAATACGACAATATCTGGTTGCAAACCCGTGTGCAAGCCATTGAGCCGACCGCAGAAGGATTAAAAGTCAGTTTTGAAGGCAAAAACGCCCCGGATTCGGAAATTTTTGACGCTGCACTGATTGCGGTTGGCCGCCGGCCAAACGGTAAGCAGATCGATGCGGACAAAGCCGGGGTTTTTGTGGATGAATACGGTTTTATCCCGGTAGACAAGCAACAGCGCACCAATATCAGTCATATTTTTGCCATTGGCGATATCGTCGGCAACCCCATGCTGGCGCACAAAGCCACTTACGAGGCAAAAATTGCCGCTGAAGTGATTAGCGGCATCAAAGCTGGGTTCGACGCCTTGACTATTCCGTCTGTAGCCTATACCGACCCGGAAGTGGCCTGGATGGGATTATCGGAAACGCAAGCCCAGGAGCAAGGCGTAGATTACGAAAAAGCGGTATTCCCTTGGGCAGCCAGCGGCCGTTCGCTGGCATTGGGGCGTAACGAAGGCTTGACCAAAGTCATTACCGACAAAAAAACCGGTCGCTTACTGGGTACCGGCATCGTCGGACCCGGAGCTGGTGAATTGATTGCCGAAGCGGTGCTGGCTTTGGAAATGGGTGCCGATACTCAAGACATTGGTCTGACTATACACGCCCACCCCACCTTATCGGAAACCTTTGCCTTTGCAGCAGAGATGGTTGAGGGAACCATTACCGACTTGTATGTCAAGAAGGAAAAGAAACATTAATATCGGTTAGGTTAGGTTAAGTAATATCCATCGTTCTGCATATCAGGCTACTCTCTACCGGGCGTAGCCTGACGGAAGGAACTTCCTATATTCTGCTGTCGAAAAATTGTTTAGAAATTGGCAATACCAACGATAGCCTGGATCTTATCTTCAGTTAGCCCGGAAATGTCATCCTCCCTAAGCCATCCTTCCCGCAAAAGCATGCCAAATACTAAAAGCAGTTGAGAGTACCTAAAATCGTATTTGTAATCTATTTCTTTGCGTTTGGCAGTCAGATAGCTTTCTATCTCCCAGGCATCTTGACCGGTTTGAGCTTTTCCCGCACTGATCTTTAAAGTCTCCAGCATAGAATCCAACTCTCGTTGAAATGCAGCTTCAAATGCCCTTCTGGCTATTTTTTTTCGGATTGCGACCATTTGAATTCACGCATAAAGCTTTCTTGGTTTAATTGGCAACAATTTCTATAGATTGGCTAGTCTAAAATATTTTGGTTAGGATGTCAGGCTATTTTGCCCAGGCTCTCTCGTCCTGAAAATCGGAAAAGCACAGCAGAAAGAGGAAGCACAGTATCAGGTCTTTCCATAACACATATAGTTTGTTTCATTTTACCGCCCGACTAATTGTTAAGTTATGTTCGCCAAAAACAACCGCTATTAGCTGTAATGGTCAAGTAAAACCGGACACATTTTCAAGCCATATCTGTTCTTGTGATCCCGCACGCTTGGAAATAAACTTTTCCGATTTTCTGTCCCCGCCTCTAGCCTTAGGCTCAACTCGTCTACCTAACTGTTCTTGAATGCGTTACTTAAACTGGTCATTGCCCAACACCCAAGCTTTATTAGTAGCTTCTCTGATTTCAATTATGCAATTTTCGAATAAGCAGTACTTGAATAATTCCCGATAGGCGGCTTGACGCGCTTCGTTAGAATCACCCAAGCGCAGGTTTTCGGGATGAGGAACTATCAAATCGCTGGCGCGCCCCAGTGCATTTTGAGGTTGATCGGGAATAACAAATCTAGGTAATCGCGCCATTGCCGTCTCTAAGCTCATGCCTTTTTGATTAATTATAAAATCGATACACCGTATTGCTTAAAAGCTTTGTCATCTGTAACCAGCACATAACCTTCAACAATAGCTTGGCTAATGATAATGCGATCAAAAGGATCACGGTGAAGGAAAGGCAGATTTTTTAAATAGCCGATATGCTCGATTTTTAACGGCAAAATGACGATTTCCGTTGGTAACAATGTTTCTATCGGTTGGGTGAGCGAAAGTTTGTCAATATTCCGTTTAAGCTCGATTTCCCATAAACTGACGATGCTAAGGAATTTATCATGGGCTTCGTTTTCAATTAGTGAACTAGTTTCTAGGCTTAACTTAGGGTCATCCGCCAAATGCCAAAGCAAAATATGCGTATCTAACAGCAAATTCATTACATATAGTCCTTGAAGTCTGCCAAAGTTTCGCAAAAATTATCCGCTATAAAGGTAATTTGCTGTTTAGCCGAGCCACGCTTCAAACTGCCTGTTTTGTTGTTTAGCTGCTTTTCCGCCGTTAATTTGCTCATTAAAGCCATTTGCATTTCGATGGTGCTGATATATTGTTGAACAATATTGCTTGGCAAATCATCCGGAATATTAATAGTTACTTGCATGGCTGTTCCTGTTTAGTTGCTGTCGCAATGGTTAAACGCCTGGATACCGAGTTTAAGCACTACCCTTAGGTTTCAAACAATTGTTGCATACTTTTTGATAACTGCGTAGTTGAATCCAGCCACTTTTGCATGGCTTCATCCAGAGAAACTTTTTCCGCCGTTTTCGATTATTGCCGCGAAGAATCACATGTTGCGGTTAATTGGGAATAACAATTCGAGGTAATCACACCATTGTCCAGCTCTGTATTTCTAAAAGAAGGCATTTTATCGCACAAATAAACTTAAATCAATCGAGTCTGACCCTTTTGATTTTTCCTATCTTTCCTTCGCCTACCGGGTGATGTGTTTTTGGTGGCATAATGATAGTAATGTTAGGCTTATGTATCATTGATAGAGCGGTCAACTGCCGTTTCCAGGCTCAACCCCAAGGCCCAACTAAACAAGCACTTATGGAGAAACCCATGCCGGAAGAAAAACCGCAAATTTCTAATCATCACAAGCATACAATTTCATCATTTAAATTCTTTGGGATCGAAGAAATCATATTTATGACCATCATTTTGCTTTCGATCATCGGGGTAGGTATTACCGACTACGCTCCAACAGAAAGCTGGGCCTACTGGATTTTTATGGCTGCGGTATTGTGCGCCTGTGCCGTTCTGATAGAAAAAAACTTGCTGCACCGAAAAGATGTCAGTTTTTCCAAATTATTGATAACTCAGCTTGTGCATTGGGGAGCAACCCTGATTGCGATCATGCTTAGTTTCGCTTTCGTAAAAACCGGACGCATGACTTATGAAGGCTCCGGTTTGGTCATTTTGTTGTTATTATCATTATCGACTTTTCTGGATGGCTATCATGTCGGCTGGCGATTTTATCTTGCCGGTTTTTTTCTGGGCATGAGCGCCATTTTAGCTGCTTACGTTGAAGAGTTTATGTGGATATTATTTATCATCGCCTTAGCCAGCATCATTCTGTCCATTTATGTGGAAAAACTCCTGACGGCGAAACGCCATTTGCACAAAGAGAGTTGAGGCGATTGCTCAGAAGCTGAAGCATTTTGTAAAACAGATGAGGCCAGCCTCATCTGTTTTAACGCCGAATATCAGCCTTGCTTGCTTCGGAAAAAATGCGCTAAAGCCACGCTTCTATCTTCGCTTACGGTTTTGGCGTGAGGACGGCTTTCGATCAGATTAATATAAGCCGATATGCCAGGGATGTTTTCGGCAACCAGATCAGTACCGAATACTTTATCAGTTACATAGCCTACCACTTGCAAATGCGGCCAAACAATAATGTCCGCCAGGGAAAATTGCTCACCTAAGGCATAAGGTTGCAACTTTAGTAATCTAGACAAACCAATCAAACCTGTCCGAACTTTGGTTTTGACCTCATCTTTAATCTCCTGAGATATCGTGGCGCCAGACAAAACCTCGCCATAAACACGACGGGCTATGAGTTCAACATTTAATTCCAGATGTTGTACCAATTCCCTGACTTTAGCAACCTGATAGGCATCGGCCGGATAGAGAGGATGTTCCGGAAAAGCCTCTTCCAGATACTCCAGAATAGCCTGTGATTCCGATAGGTAACCCTGCTCGGTTTTAATAAATGGAATTTTTCCTAACGGTGATTTTTCCAGAAAAGCTTGATCCTGACTAGGGTTGGTAGCTTCTTCAGTAAAAGGAATTTGTTTTTCCAATAAGGCAAATTTAACTTTGTTGTAATAGTTACTGAATGCAAAACCATATAAAGTAATCATAAACTCTCCTGATAGAAATAAAAATAAACAGACCGGTCAGTCTATTGATAGAATACAGACTGATTTGTATAGTTGCAAAATATTTTTATAACATCAATATGACGCGTAACCTTCAAGAACATATTCTTAAAACAGCTTCAGAACTATTTTATTGTCATGGCATTAAAGCCACGGGTATAGACACGATTATCAAAGCCACCGGCGTGGCCAAAATGAGCCTGTATAAATACTTTCCTTCCAAAAACGATTTGATATTAGCGCACTTACAGCGGAGCGCGGTATTTCTGACTAATAGCATCATCAACGGCATAAGCCAAAAAGCCAAGCAACCTGATCAGCAATTGCTGGCTATTTTTGACGTTTTTGATGAAATTGTCTGCAGTCCGGAATTTAGAGGCTGCCCATTTATTAACGCTACCGCAGAATTTGCAGAAACCGGTCATCCGGTGCAACAGGCAACCGCAAAATTTTATCAAGGTTTTTGTGAAATCATGAGCGATCTGGCAAGACAAGCTGGCGCTAAAGATGCTGATCTGCTCGCCGAACAACTGGCAATGTTGATTTCAGGAGCGATTGTCGGGGAACAGGTGCAAAAAGGTATAGGAGCGATACCGACTGCCAAGGCTGCGGCTGAAGTTTTAATTTTGCAAAGTATGAAACCTGAAACCTTAGTCTAGCTGATTGAAGATGTTTAATCCGGCAATTGTCTGGAAAATAACGCTAATTATACAGCTGCCGCATTGACAACCAAACTTGCTAAATCAGTTTCAGGAATGTGCATTCCCCTGAACTTACTCATATCTGCGTGCGTTTCATTTATTATATTCACATTTGCTACATTCGTAACCAACGAAAATCAGCTTGACAGAAGATGAGCTTATGCGCTAATTTTAAGCCATCATTTAGGGATTTTTATTGAGAGGGATTTTCACCGCATTCTGTCTCTTGCCAAATACAAAAAACCTAGTCCTAATGGTACAGTTGAATTTCTGCTGTTAAATTTAGTGGCTCTCAAATACAAATTGATATTTCATTAACTCCAATCTGCAGACTTTATTATTCATACGTAATGCGTTTTTGAATTGCTTTTTGGTGAAACAAAAAACTGATGTTTTATTTTTGTAATTGGTATCGGAACTACAGGTGTTGAATGGATGACTTGCACATGAAACGATTGATTATCTTCTTTTTGTTATTATTAAACTCACAGTTTAGTTATTCTACTGGATATTTACCTGCTCAAACTGGTGGTTATTGCATAACTGCATATGGTGAAGACCCAGCGCTTAATTCTCTTCCACTTTGTATTGCTGGTTTGACTAGTGTTTATCCTGGCAATGCTAGTGTTAGCTCTGTTCAGTGTTTTCCTTACCCTCCTTACATTGCTGAAAGTTTTTGTTATGATAATATTACTTTAATTTTAAGCAACGCGGCTGGTACTGTAGGCGCTACATATCAATATTATTATACAGGCACCAACTACGGATGTAATGTTGGTGACACTTTAAATACCTCAACTGGTTTGTGTTCTCCTAACGCAATCAAAAACAACGGTCAACCCCAAGAGTTATGCGCTGGCAACCCTATCAACATCGGCACCGGTAACAAATACCAACTGGAAACCGACTATCAGGGCGCAGGCGACTTTCCGCTGATTTTTCAACGCACCTACAACAGCGACCCTTCCGCTGTCAGCATCAGCTTTGGCGCAAACAGCGGCTGGCGGCATAGTTACGAACGTTCGATCAGCATTACCAGCAGCAGTGCTGTAGTGGTCTACCGTGAAGACGGCAAAGCCTTTAACTTCAATCTAGTCAGTTCTGTCTGGAAGCCGGATGCCGATGTCAACCTGCAACTCAGTAGTTCAAGCAGCGGTTGGCAGTTAGCCCTGGAAGACGGCAGCATTGAAACTTACAATTCCGGCGGCATCCTGCAATCCATCAAAAGCCTGTCCGGAGCCACTCAAACGTTAAATTACACCAATGGTCTTTTGACCACAGTCACTCATACCGACGGGCGAATTCTGACCTTAAAATACGATACCAGTAACAGGCTATCCACCATTCAAGACCCGGCAGGCAACCAATTTACCTACGCCTATAACAACACCACCGGCAATCTGGTCTTAGTGACTTACCCGGATCAAGCCAGCCGCATTTACATTTATAACGAAGCCGTTAATACCTTCAACACCAATCTGCCCCATGCCTTAACCGGCATTACCGACGAAAACGGCATCCGTTACGCCACCTATCAATATAATGCCCAAGGCCAGGCCATCACTTCTCAACATGCCGGCGGCGATGGCTATGTCAGCGTTAGTTATGGAGCCAACAGCAGCACGGTGACAGATGCTTTTGGCACAGCCAGAACGACTGGCATTACTGATGTGCAAGGCGTCATCAAAAGTTCAGGCAGCAGCCAACCGGCAGGCGCAGGATGCAGCGCATCTGCCAGCAACGTTACGTATGATACTAACGGCAACGTCGCCAGCCGCACAGACTTTAACGGCAACCTAAGCTGCTACCTGTACGACCAAACCCGCAACCTGGAGCTCTACCGGCTGGAAGGCCTGCCTGCCACCGCCAGTTGCCCCATCACGGCCGCAGGTTTTACCGGTTTTACTTTAACCGGCAACCAACGGCTAATCAGCACTATCTGGAACACCAGCTACCGTTTCCCCGCCCAAGTGACCGAACCGGGCAGGCAAACCACTTACAGCTATTACGCTAGCGGCAATGCCAGCGGCTACCCCGGCGCTTTGCAAACCTTAACTATTACCGATACCAATCTCAACACCAGCCGCAGCTGGAATTACACTTATGACCCCAAAACCGGCCAAGTGGCGACCGTAGACGGCCCGCGCACCGACGTGTCTGATGTCACCACCTTTGCTTATTATCCTGCCACCAGCACCAACAACCCTCCCAGCTATGCCGTGGGCGACATTTACACCATCACCGATGCGATTGGGCATGTCACCACCTTTACCCAATACGACGGCGATGGCCGGCCATTAAGCCTGACAGACTCGAACGGCTTGATCGTCAATCTGGCTTATGACGCCAGAGGCAGGCTCAAACAAAAAACCGTAGCCGGCAATGTCACCAGTTTCCAATACTATCCAACCGGCCAGCTGCAAACCCTGACTTTGCCGGATAACAGCAATTACACCTACACGTATGATACTGCCCATAGGCTGACCAATATTACCGATAACCTGAACAATCAGGTCAACTACACGCCGGACAACATGGGTAATGTCACCCAGCAAGTCATCAATAATCCGGACGGCAGCATCGCCCAATCCCAAACCGCACTATTTGACGCCCTCAACCGCCTGCAACAAAGCGTAGGCGCAAATAAGCAGACCAGCCAGTTCGGCTACGACCCTAACGGCAACCTGATCAGCAGCATCGACCCTAAAAACCACCCAACCAGCATCTATACTTACGATACCCTAAACCGCTTAACTCAGATTCAGGACGCTGCAGCGGGTATCAGCCAATTTACCTATAATGTCCTGGATCAACTCACCATTGTCAAATCCCCCAACGGCGCACAAACCGCGTACACCATAGATGCATTTGGCAATCGCCTCAAAGAGGTCAGCCCGGACCGCGGAACCCTGTCCGCTGCCTATGATGCCGCAGGCAACCGCATCAGCCGCACCGATGCCCGCAACGTGACCGCCAGTTACAGCTATGATCAGCTCAACCGCTTAAAGATTGTCAGTTACCCCGCCAGCGGCGAAAACATCACCTATACCTATGATACAGCCACCGGCTGCACAAACGGCATCGGCCATCTCTGCCAAGTGCAAGATGCTGACGGCAGCACGGCTTTTGCTTACGATAGCCAGGGCAACTTACTCCAGCAAGTGCGTAGCGAAGCCGGGCTCAGCTACGCCACCAGTTATGTCTATGACAGCAACAACCGCGTCAGCCAAATCACTTCACCCGGCAACCGCACCGTCAGCTATGGCCGCAACGCCATCGGCGTCATCAACAGCATCAGCGTTCCGGTAAACGGTTTTACCACGCAATTGGTTGACCAGATCAGCGCCAATGCTCTGGGACTGGTCACCCAGCAAACCTTCGCCAACGGCTACACGGACAGCCAAGGCTATAACGCCAGCGGCCAAACCATTAGCGAAGCCGAAAACCCCGCCACCGGTGGCAGCCAGATAGTGCCGCTACCCGATTGGGCGCTGATAATGGCGGCCTGCGGCTTCAGCATTGTCATCATGCGTTACGGCAAACAGCAAGGCAAATATTACACAGTGCTGCTGATATTGGGCTTTAGCTTATCGCTGTCCGGCCTGCTGTATTCATCAGTTGCTTATGCGCCTATCAGTTTGCAATATGACCCCAACGGCAATATCAGCCAGCGCATAGACGGCAGCGGTACGACGACTTACCTCTATGACAATCTGGACAGACTAGCCAACGAAACCGGACCGCTGGCAGTGCAAAGCTTTAATTACGACGGCAACGGCAACCGCACCAGCGACGCTACCGGCAGCTATACCTATCTAAGCAATAGCAACCAGCTCAACACCGCACCCGGACAAACCATCAGCCTTGGACGCCGCCGGCAACATCACCAGCAACGGCGCCTTTAATTACACCTTCAATCAAACCGGACAACTGGCGCAGGTCTTCAAAGGCTTAACGCCGGTCTCCAACTATTATTACAATTACCTGGGCCAAAGAACCCGCAAAGTGGTAGGCAGCGTCACCACGCTATATCATTATGACCAAGCCGGACATCTGATCACCGAAACCGACAACCTGGGCAACATCCTCAGAACCTATATCTGGCGGGACGACACCCCATATGCGCAAATCGAATCCAGCAGCGGGCATGACGTGGTCTACTATATCGAAGTGGACAGCCTTAATACGCCCAGAACCGCCAGAGACGCCAGCGGCAACATCATCTGGCAATGGTACTCGGATGCCTTCGGCAGCATCCAGCCGAATCAAGACCCGGACGGCAATGGTATCAATACTGTGATTAACCTCAGATTTGCGGGGCAATATTATGATGTGGAATCCGGGTTGGTCTATAATGTAAACAGATATTATGCTCCTAGTATTGGCCGGTATTTGCAATCTGATCCGATTGGGTTGGCGGGGGGTGTTGGGACTTACACCTATGTGTCGAATAATCCATTAACTAGGATTGACCCATTTGGTTTAAGTGATCTTGTTTATGACAATAATGCAAGAACACTGACTATTACTGATGGCAACGGAAATGTTGTTGGTGTTTATCCTGCTGCAAACAATGCTCAAAGTACAAGTCGAGGCCCTTGGCCTGAAGGCACATACACTTACGCATATCCCACTACTCACAGCGATGATGCACCCAATAGTCGTTTTGGTTCAAATGGGAATTTTGTGTTTAATCTCCCAGGCTGTCAGGGATGCGGCGTACATTCAGGTCGTGCCAATAGTACCGATTTAGCAGGACGGTCAGGTACGGAATACGCCACTAACGGCTGTATAAGAACTACTGAACAAGCTACTCAAAAAATCAATAATCTTATTCAAAGTGGTGACCCATTACGAACTTTAACTGTTGATCGATAGAGGTGTGACCGTGTTACATAAATTAATATTTTTTATTACACTTATTGTTTCCAACTTAATACTAGGTACTGTTCATTCCGAAGAAAGCTTGCCTTTGCAAAGCACTTCTGGAAAAGTTTGTTGGCCGTTAAATTTTGCGGGGATTACACTTGGAATTACTAATGATTCTCAAGTCCGCCGTTTGCTAGGTAATGGCGTATTTCGTAGCGGTGAAGGGGATACAGGTGGCCGATATTTTATCGA
>CAVUMJ010000224.1:0-5385 GCA_963741375.1 uncultured Pseudomonadota bacterium | reverse complement strand
AAATCCGGTCGCGGCAGAAAGCCGAAAAAAACCGGTTCAACGGACTGATGTAGCTAGGTTTTCAAAAGAGAAAAATTCAAAATCGTCGCTGAGGCGGCCGCCACCGGAACCGTCAGGTTAAAGGAATCGCCGTCCTTGATCTTTTCCCACCCGCCGGACCAGATTCCCTGCGCGTCAATCGGAGCGCCGCCCAACATGACGCCCGTTTTGGCGGCAACGTCTTGATTCTGCTGCACCGGATCCATTCGTTGCCATGTTCCTGGTCCCGCGCTTTGGAGCAAATGGAGGGAAACCGATGTCGGTTGCGGTACATCGCCAAAGCTCTTATTGATCAGTCAGTGGATCTTAGTAATCCCCTAAGTCTTGAGCGGGTAGTTGTCTTCCAACCTAGGCACCTTGCGCGTAGAATCGGAGCTCAAGGGGGGGTGTTTACCGGTCACCCTTATCAAACAGAAACGGACAGTTTTCTAATCCTTAACCACGACGAGCAATTCGCTATCCGATTGACCAAGATTATCATTCCTAGCTCTGAGTTCTCGGATATTCGATGGGACTTGGATGCGTGTGGTATCAATTCAGCATGTATATTCCCCGACCTTGATGGTCTTTGCCGTCACATTGAATGGGCATATTCACTTGCACCGGATGAAAAGGACATCAATATATGAGTTGCACTTTACCCTTATTCTATCCAACTATTCTGACGCAGGGGGTTCTCGGATAGGGAGACTCTCGATGATTCCAGGAATTGTCAAACTTTGTGAGTCCCCCACCCAGCAGGGCAGAGGGGGTTTACTTGTGATTAATTATAAGAAGGCAACTTAAACTTTTAAAAAAAGGATAACAATATGAACATATTAGATGGCTCTTCTCAAACGTCAGAAACTTTTTCTCAAGTAATTCCTATTGACCCGCTGCCTACTCCAATCACATTCACCGATCCATTTGGCGATGAACCCAAGGATTCTGAAGTTGGTTACTACCTTGTGTATGAAACGATTTCTGGTGATGCAACATTAAATGGAAATAAGCCTTTACCTTTGACTGAAGCAGAAATATCAGGCAAGCACTTAATCGTCGAACAAATAAATTCAATTCCTTATGCTAGTTATAATAATCGCACTGATCTGAGCAAGATAACAATAATAGCCGACCTCCTCGAAATCAAATCCCCCTTAACTTTACACCAGACAACAGTTGAGATATATGCACGTCAAGTAATATTCTCCAATGATGGCACTATAGTTACAACACCTCTTGGAATTACTGCTCTACCTGTTCCTAAGCCCGACCAAACACCGGGTGATGGTATTTTAGGATTAGAGGCAGGCAGTCTGAAGCTATATGTTGAAACTTTAAATTTTGGAAACCCGACTACAGTTCGATTTATTCTCAAGGGGGGGGCAGGTCAACCCGCTGGCCCAGGTTTACCGCCAATGGATGGTGCTCCCATGGCAACCTTGCCGACTGAAATTATTGGTGGCATCCCAATTGTTATCTCAAGTCATCCAGGTGGCAATTGTGGTCTGCCACCTCCTAATCCAGATCCCAATTATGCTAATTCGATTGTTTACCATCAGATGGGTGGAAATCGACCCATTATAGATGGAATAAAAAGTGGACCTAACCCTGGGCATGATGGAATTCCGGGGGGGCACCCTGGGGAGGGAGGAACCGGAGGTGACTTAAGAACGAATTTTGACCTTTCGAAATCTATATTTGATAATACTGGTGGACTGCCTGGAATACCTTATCAGGACATTAAGACTCCCTCAAATCCAGGGCACCCAAATCCAGCATATCATGTCTATTGCTATAATGGGAATGTAATACCTGATCACGTAGATGTTTACTATGGGAAACAGGGTCAACCAGCTACAAGCCCCCAACCGATATCATCTATTGGCCAAACCGGTCGTTACATTAAGGAGGATAATCCCCTTGGGTGGGTTCAGCCACAAAATATAGAGGCAGTTTTACTATATGCTGAAGATCTTTTTCTATCTCGACGACCTGGTGAAGCAGCTAAGTTGTTTTCTGATTATGCAAATATTGTAAATAAAGCTTTGGCAACGTTGCCAATCGATAGCTCTATTGCATCATCTTTAAACAATCTATTGCAAAGATTGAACCACAGACAAACTCAAGTTGCGCTTGGAATGGATTACTTCGGTCATCCAGCCGGATGGGTTCCTTTGCTATCTTTGGAAATTACAATGGCAGTTTATAAAGAGGACATTAAAAGTGCTACTGACACAATATATCTAAATTACTGGATAACCCAAAAAATCAAAATCGCAACAGAGAGATCAAAGGTACTTGTCCTTTTATTGAAATCAGCTTCTGATCAGCTTGAAAAAAATGTTGGTAAACTAAACTTTCTGTTATCTACCTCGATTCCTACAATCGAAAGTGCACTAAACGATATAGCCAATGCCCAAAGTTTGCTGGCGCAAAAGCTGGCTCTTCGAGAATCTCAACTCAAGGCAATTGCTGATAGTCAGGCTGCTGAAGCTGCTCAAGCAGCAAAAGGCATGGCATCGTTACGTCTTTTTGCTGCCGTACTGACACTTGTACCAGTTGCTCAACCAGCAGGAGCCGTGTTTGGAGCGGCTCTAAATAGTATTGCAAATAGTAATGACTTATGGTCAACAGTTAAGAATGTATCTTCAGCCTACATGGTAGATGAAAAATATATAGATTCTTTTAATAAGCTAATCATTGGTCTCAATGCGCTTGATTTTTCTTCTGGTGATTCACTAAGTAATAGCTTAAATACCTCCCCCATATCGCAAGATAAATCGCAAACCAAGGATATTATTGCAACAAATGTATTTAGTATTCTTTCTAAGGCATCTGATTTGCTGGGCCAGAAAGCGAAAGATACTGTACCTGCCGATCTTGCTTCTCAACTTCTTGCGCAGTATGAGGCTGATGATCCAGAATACCAAGATTATATTAATGAATCCAATGCGTTGTTGCTAAAAAAGAAAGAGACCTTTTCTGTGCTCCAAGATCTTCAGCAACAAGTAGCTGTTGTTGCTCAAAACATATCTATTCAAATGGATATGATCAATAACTCTATACTGCCACTACGTGACGCAAATTTGGCCGCTAATACTAGTGTTCTACCGATTGTTGGTAATATGCGTAGGGAGGCAGAACAACGGTTGCGATATTACCTCTATCTAATGGCCTTAGCTTATGAGTACCGACTTCTAAAGCCATACACGAAGTCACTTGTAATTAATCTCGACGAAAAGCAATTGGAGAATGCATTTGCTGCCAACGAGAATGAACTTACTGCTGATCAAGCTAATGCGTTGATGCTTCCATACACTAATGTACTATCTCAAATAGCTGAGGATATCATTACAGCCTATGATGAACAGCAAATGTCCATTGAACAACAGCAAGTTCGGCTTATCAGACTCAATGTGGACGAACTAAAACGCCTTGGTGGAGGGCAAAAAATTGAGATAAATATCTCGAAAAGACCTGAATTCGAAAATCTATCGCAAGAAAACCTGAGACTCGTAAGTTTGTCCTTAGAATCCATGACAATCGGTTCAAACCCTTCCAATATTACTACCCTTGACATATTGATGCGTCACAGTGGTGTTTCTTTGATTAAATCTGGGGTCAAAACTTATGGTTTTCGTCATATGGGTTACGACGGCCAACCATTTCTAACTTGGAGCTCTACGATTGATTTAAAAACAAAAATAATCAATACAGCAACTCCTTCTTTAGCTGCCAAATCGTTACTTCAATCACTTGTTTCTGGTGTTAATCTCGAACTATTTGCAGCACCTGCGTTAGATGCAACCATTATTGGTTCAATTGAACAAGGAAGCACAGGAATACAATTTACTGATATTACATTAACTGTCTCGTATACATTCATCCAAACCTCCTAACAAATTAGGTTGAAAACCAATGCAAATTTGTGTTCCAAGAATATTTTATACGACTAAGCTTGTATTTGGAGAGATACAATCGATGCCATTTTAAATATGGAGTAAAAATCAATGGAAAATATATCGCAGGATATCTTTACACATGCTTACATTACTGCCAACTGTTTTGTTGATGATAAGAAAAGACGCGATCTAGATCGATGGATGTGGAGTGTCCAAAGCTCAATTGTCGATTAACAAGTGATTGCCGGTAACGCGCCCTAGCTTGGGCTAATCGTTCACTGAATATTTATCCGTCAAAATAAGATTGGCCGACCACTAGCGGTCAATTCGACCTATTCAACACGCCACTCGCTGATTTACTCAATTCACGCCATGAGTTGTATCAACTTGCAAACCTCACTAGTTCATTCTGAATAAGTCTTAAGGCATTGATTTTATAGTTATAAAAAGCTTAAATTTCGGCGTGAAATTGCAAAAAATGAGATAATAAAGCCTGTTTTCTTGCAAATTCTGTCGAGGTTTTGATGAAACCTAAAAAGCCCGTACCGCCAACCAATGATCTTTTTAAACAGCCTTTAGCCGAAATGATCAACCTGGATCATCAACTGGTAAAATTGGCGGACACGATTGATTGGCATTTGATCATTCACCACTTCAGCAGGCATTTCCCCTCAAAGTTTGGCCGTCCAGCGTTATCTCCTCGTTTGGTGGCAGGCTTACTGTATTTGCAGCATGCCTATGATTGTTCAGACCAAGCCATTATCAACACCTGGATTGAAAATCCGTATGTGCAATATTTCACGGGTGAAATCTACTTTCAAACCCAATCACCATTGGACGGTTCTAGCCTGACCCGCTGGCGCAAACGAATAGGCGAAGAAGGAGTTGAATTGCTATTGTTAGCGACAATAGAAGCGGCTAAGAAGCTTGGAATGATGCGTGAATCCAGTGCCGATCAGGTTATCGTCGATACCACCGTTATGCCGAAAAACGTCGCTCATCCAACGGATAGCCGCTTATTAGAAAGAAGTCGCCAACACTTGGTCAAGTTGGCAGATGAATATGAAATAGCGCTCCGGCAGAATTACAACCGAGAAGCGCCTAGGCTTGCGGTACAAGTTGGCCGGTATGCCCATGCCAAGCAATTCAAAAGAATGCGCAAATCTTTAAAAGCTTTGCGTACCCGTGTTGGCCGTGTTTACAGGGAGATTCAACGGAATATGGATCACATACCGGAACAAAACCAACCTCAAGCACGTGATTTATTGCATCGGGTTAATCGCATTTTGACTCAGAAGAAACAAGATAAAAATAAATTGTATGCTTTGCATGCGCCAGAAGTGGAATGCATTTCCAAAGGTAAACCCAGAACGCCTTATGAATTTGGCTGCAAAGTCTCTGTTGCCACTACTTTAAAAGAAGGCTTTATTGTTGGCATGCGTTCCATGCCTGGTAATCCCTG
>CAVUMJ010000223.1:0-23334 GCA_963741375.1 uncultured Pseudomonadota bacterium | reverse complement strand
CCGTTTACGTATTGCTTTATCGTTACGCCAGTCATGATAAGTTGCTGCGTAGAGTATTGGTGATCGGCTGCGGCAACAGGGCTGCCCAGCTTGAACAGGTTAATTCCGAGTTCGTACACCGGGGATTTGAAATTTCCGGTTATGTCGCTTTGGAAGGCGAAGTAAGCGTGATGGGTCAAACTTTTGTTCTCACTGAAACTCAGTCCCTAATGGATTTGGCTATAGAGCAAAATGTGGACGAAGTCGTTATTGCTGTTGATGATAGACGTAAAAATTTGCCTCTTGATGATTTGCTGGATATCAAAATGTCGGGTTTACAAGTAATGGATTTGCTGACATTTTATGAAAGAGAGCAACGTTTGGTTTTTTTGGGGGCTTTGAGTCCTAGTTGGCTGGTTTTTTCAGATGGTTTTGGCAGTAGCGGGTTGCGATCAATAGTTAAACGCTTTTTTGATATTGTTGCCAGTGTATTACTGTTGGCGGCCTGCTGGTGGGTTATGTTATTGACCATGCTGGCTATTAATTTGGAAAGTGGTTTTAAAGGGCCTGTTTTTTATCGCCAGCAAAGAGTAGGTTACCGCAGTAAATTATTTGATGTAATCAAATTCCGCAGCATGTATCTCGATGCGGAGAAAAATGGCGCCCAATTTGCCAGCACTACTGATAATAGAGTGACTAAAGTGGGGCGGTTCATTCGTAAATATAGGATTGATGAACTGCCTCAGTTATTTAATGTTTTTAAAGGAGAGATGAGTTTTGTCGGTCCCAGGCCGGAGCGTCCGCAATTTGTCAATGGCTTTTTGGAAACTATACCTTATTACAATGAAAGGCACCGTGTTAAACCTGGAATAACCGGGTGGGCGCAGTTGTGTTACCCCTACGGCGCCAGTGAATTAGATACTCGGCATAAGCTGCAGTATGATCTGTATTACGTCAAGAATTACAGTCTTTTTTTAGATTTGACCATCATGATGAGTACCATTGAAGTTGTTTTGTGGGGCAAAGGCGCCCGCTGAAAGCAGCAAAACAACTTTTTGACTGTACATATTTATCATTTGTGGTTAATATTCGCTTCCCTTTTCTACAATAACCTTATAAGCACGATAACTATTTAATACTTGCCTGTATCAGTTTTGTCCGGCGGATTAAAAATGAGTTAAATCTGGTTTTATGTTGACATAAAAAATGTCGGCGCTTCTCTACGAAATTTTCTGCAAGCCGGTCTTGGCCTAAGTGTTCATTTCGTTTTCAGTTCTCACTGTTCAAGGAATCAACAGGGTTCGAGCTTTGAATCTCAAGGAGAAAGTTGATGATTAAAAATCATTTCCTTTTTTATGTGTATATTTTATTGTTTTTTAATTTTCCGGTAGCTGCCGGAAATCCTCTTGATTCCGCTGACAGCATACGCATTAGCGCAGTTGCATATGAACATGGCCGGGATGGTGCTAAACAGAGTTATATGCAAGCCTTTTCACTATACTGTCAAGCTGCTTTAAAGGGAGATGTAGAGTCCGCATATAGTCTAGGCTTTATGTATTTTAACGGTCGTGGCGTTGCCCATGATCTTGCTTTAGCCATTAGATGGTTCAAGCAGGCGGCAGATGCTGGTGACATCCAGTCTAAAAATATGCTGAATAGATTTCAGGACGTGATCCCTGGTGAGGATACTAATTGTAAACCAGCACAACCTGTATTTAAGCAGGTTTCGGAATCCGATCCAAACCGTCGGAAAATTGCAGACTGGGTCAATCAAATTGCTCCGGGATATGGAATTGATCCTCAATTGGTGATGGCGGTTATTCAAGCTGAATCTGCATTTAAAACGGATGCCTTATCTGCCAAGCATGCTCAAGGATTGATGCAGTTGATTCCGGAAACTGCACAAAGATTTGGCGTTAAAGATAGTCTAAACCCCATTCAGAACATTAAAGGCGGTATAGCCTATTTACATTGGTTGATGCGGCATTTCGGCGGAAAAGTTGAATGGGTATTGGCGGCATATAACGCTGGTGAAGCTGCGGTCGAACGTTATCAGGGGATGCCGCCTTTTGAAGAAACCCGTCATTATGTTAAATTAATTCAAGGCTGGTATCCGAGGCAACTGCATCCCATTCCTTCTGAAACAGTTGAGAAAATCGGAATAATAAACTGACGGTATCCTTATGAAAAAACTGTGCGTTTTCCGGTTTTAGTTTTCAGAGAGCAAGCGGCTGGTTTGTTGAATACCATATTTTTCAAAGAGGCCATATAGTGTAGGGCGCGAGACGCCAAGTAGCTTGGCAGCTTCAGAAACATTATAATCCGTATAAGTTAATGCGCGTCTGATTGCCGAGGTTTCGGCGACTTCCCTGACTTCCTTAAGGTTGAAAGGCATGGGCGTTTCCAGCTGATTCGTCAGTTCCAATTCTAAAGCACTAATGTGATGGTTTGCTGATAAAATAACCGCACGTTTGATTCGATTTTCCATTTCCCTGATATTTCCTGGCCAGCCGTAGCTTTCCAGCGCTTGGGCGGCATCAAGGGAAAAACGCTTTTCCCGAGATTGATTCTCGCGACAAAAACGTAGTAACAATGCATTGGCAATGGCTAAAATGTCACCGCTTCGTTCTCGCAAAGGCGGAATATCCACAACAATTTCACTGAGCCGGTAATAAAGATCTTCTCGAAAAGAGCCTTGACTGATTAAAGTAGGCAAGTGTCTGTGAGTGGCCGCAATAATTCGAACGTCGGCAGCGATGGTTTTAGCGCTGCCTAAAGGCTGGATTACCCGTTCTTGAATAAAACGCAGTAATTTAGCTTGTAAAGACAATGGCATGTCACCAATTTCGTCAAGAAAAAAAGTCCCTCCCTGGGCATGTTCAATTTTGCCTTTGGTTGACACGACCGCGCCTGTAAACGCGCCTTTTTCATAGCCGAACAATTCGCTTTCCAGTAAGTTTTCCGGAATGGCGGCACAGTTGATGGCAACAAAAGGTTTTTCGGCTCGTGAGCTTAAGCGATGCAGAGCGCGAGCCAATAATTCTTTCCCGGTTCCGCTTTCTCCAATTAATAGCACTGAAGCAAGAGTTGGGGCAATTTTCTTGATCATGTCGACTACAGCCTGCATTTGCGGACTGGTAGCGATAATACCGGCGTAGGGTTCTTGTTGCTCCCGTTGTAATTTAAGGTGTTCGCGTTCCAAAGTACTAAGTTGAAATGCTCTTTCGATAATTAAACCCAACACTTCCGGATCAAAGGGTTTTTTGTAAAAATCGTAAGCACCCATGGCAATCGCTTCAATAGCATGATGACGATCATCCTTGCCTGTGACTACAACAATTTTAGTAGCCGGTGCGATAGACAGAATTTCTTTTAAAGTAGCAAATCCCTCGCTGGCGTTGGCCGGATCCGGCGGTAATCCTAAATCCAGGGTCACAACTTGAGGCGAATAACGCCGTACGGCAGTTATAGCTTCGCTTTTGTTTCCCGCCAATACAATTTCGTAGCTATCAAAACTCCATTTGAGTTGTTTTTGTAAGCCCGGGTCATCATCTACAATTAACAACAAATTTGGCTGATTCATGATGATTTGAGGTTTGAGCTAAAGGTTGCGGTCTAAATCAAGTTGTTGAAATGTTGATACAATTGATTTAACAAAGGGGGTCAAAACAGTCGTTGAGTTCTTCATTTGACTGATCATGCCTGATTAGCGCGGATGCTTGAAAGGCGCGTTCAATAATTTTGCCTAAAACATCAGGGTCAACCGGTTTCTGATAAAAGTCATAGGCGCCAAGCTCAATGGCCAGTGCAGCATTGTTGAGGTCATTATTACCGGTAACGACAATCACTTTAGTGGTTGGCTTAACTGTCAGTATTTCAGTCAGGGTTTTTAGACCTTCGCTGGCGTTGGTCGGGTCGGGAGGTAATCCCAGATCAAGAATAACCACATCGGGAGCATAACGGGTAACAGCTTCCAATGCTTCTTGTCTGTTGCCTGCAACAAGATTTTCATATTGATCAAAACTCCATTTAAGTTGCTTTTGTAAGCCGATGTCATCTTCTACAATCAATAATAAATTAACCATGTCATCACATCCTTATTGTGTAGGTGAAATTTTTGCTAAGGGAAGTAGAATAGTAAAGTTCGTTCCTTCGCCCGGTTTGCTGTTGACTTTTAAGTGGCCGCCTAATTTTAAAACATAGTCTTTAGCTTCATAAGCGCCAATGCCCATTCCAGCGTTGCCTTTAGTGGTATCAAATGGTTTAAACAGTCGCTCGGCAATAAATTTTTCGTCCATGCCGATACCGTTATCATTTATGCGAAGGACAGCATAATCCAGATTTTTTAATAATTCAAGTTTAACAAATCCATCAGGATGTTTTGTGGCGTCTTGTGCATTGCTGATCAGATTGGTCAAAATACTGGTTAGTTTTGCAATATCACCCTGTATGAGGCAATCATAGTCCGGCATTGAAATATGGGGTTTAGGCGTGCCCTGGTGATGGAGATGGATTTCATAAAGAACGTCATTCAGGTTAATAATGCTATTACTAAGTCTGCCTGGGTCGCCTTGTTTAAGTTGTTCGACAATATGAAACATTTTTTTGACGACATTTCTTAATGTATCCAGCGTATCATCAAAAAAATCCGGGTTATGCTTATGTTTTTCGGAGTTTTTGACGATCAAAGAAATCTGGGCAACCACATTTTTCAAATCGTGGACTAAATAGGCGGAAAGCCGATGATAGGTTTCAAATTGCCGATTATTGGCTAATTCATCACTGGCCTTGCTAAGCGCCAAAGCATTGGCAAGTTGCATGCCCACAGTTTTAAGTAAATCGTGATCTTCCCAATTTAATTTTCTGGGAAGTTTGGCTTGAGTCAGAACGATAAACGCTTCCAGATGATTAAGATGAAACAGTGGGATAATTAGCCAGATATGGCTGTCTTCGTAAGTCCATGGCGATAAATCAATATCATCGTATACTTCCGGGGAATGAGCTAATTCAACAAAATCAATGACCCATTGTTTATTTCTTAAGTATTGGGGAACGCTTTCCGCGTTTTGTAAATGCCTTAATTCTTCAGGAGACAATCTTAGGTTTTTCTCAGCAGACAAATAAAAATGCCCCTCCTCGTTTTTTAGCCATAGTCCGCCACCGCTGCTTTCAACCAATTCACACAATGTCGTGATAATAAAATCTTTTAATTCTTCAAGTGACTCAAGTTTGGCCAGCGCTTTACTGATGTTTAACCATTCATCACGGTAATCGTAGCTATATTGAAAAAAGTTTTTATTAAAGTAGACTTTAACTAAGGCTCGAATTTTTCCGGAACTGAATGAGATTGTCAGAAATAAAATTGCCAGAAAGATAAAAAGTGTTTGAGCCGTGTCGCCCCATTGAGTATTGGAACTTTTTATATAAAACCCGGCGAGCGACATGATAAACAGGTAAAAAGCGCATCCCAAAAGGACAGTTGTGTGAAAAACCGACTTCCGGGGACTACTAAAGCTATGTTTATCATTAACGAATTCCAAACGCTTTTCGGAAATAATCAGTAAAGGCACAACAAGCGCATTAATAATGCCGCGTGATTGCCAGAGCGTTAGGTCGAGACTGACAAATAGTAAGGATTTACTGTATACAATTAAATCAACTAGAAAAATGGTCGCCAAACTAATACAAAGGAATTTTATGTTCCAGCGTTGATTTAACTGAGTATTCCGATACAGTTGTTCTACTAATATCAATCCGCAAACGGCAAACATAACATGCGCAACAAATCTTGGATCGGTCAGGATGAAATGCCGGATGCCATCAAGAAAATCCGGAAATGGAATAATACTTAAAACAAATAGTGTAAAAACTGTAAAATGTTGGTCTGTAAAAATGTTCTGGCGAAAGAAACCTAATAAGTTGGGAAAGAACTCTATCAATAATAGGAAGAATGTAAAAAAAGTAATAAAATAACTGATACTGGATTGAAAAATCAGTTTATAGGGGTGATCGTAACGTTGTCTGGAAAGCAGATTGGCAATCAGATAAAACCAGGAAGCGTTTCGCAAGGTTTCGAAACCGAGAGTTTGCGGAAGATTTAGATAATTATTACTGGCGGACAACATGATGCCGGCAGACCAAACTAATGATAAAAATGCGGCAATCAGTAGCGGGAACTGTCGGCTTTTAGTCAACAGGCCTAGTAACAACAAGATAGCATAAGCTATTGTTGAGCATAAATAACTAAAAAAAATATAACTTGCCATAGGGTAGTTAGCTATTAAAAGGTAGCATTGTCAGCTTGTCATAATAAACTCTAGTAAATGATTATAACCTAGATAATTAGTGGAGTTTAATTAATTATTAGCATAGATACCAAATAAATTTTTTAGGTTAAGTTGACTATAGGCTAATTTTATAAGTTTTCCTGTTGGCGGTTTAAATGGATTAACCTGGCTATTTATCAAGATCGGTTCTGTTACGAGTGACTGGATTGTATTTAAATCCTACCTAATTTTCTGTGTGGTTTTAATATGAAAGGACTGATATAAATAATATTTATATAGAGCTAAAATTTAGGAATTGAAAGTATTATAACTACAGGAATGAGATTGATGTGTTTATTTTATAGTTTAATTAAACGTTTTAAAACTGCTGTATTCTCTATCATATTTATCCAGATAATCATAGCATGCCACTCTCCTGAAGAATCGGCCAAGAATCATTTAAAAAAAGGCAAAGAATTATATGAAAAAGGCCAGTTTGATGAGGCCATCCTTGAGTTAAAAACCTCTAATCAGGATTTGAATGAGGGTGAAACTTATTATTACATGGCTTTGGTAGATGAGAAGCAAAATAATTTTAAAGCCATGCGGCAAAATTTGCTTAGAGCGCTGGAGCTTTCTCCCGATTTGATAGATGCAAGAATTAAATTGGCCAACTTGGAGGTATTATTTGGTAATCTGGATAATGCCATGGAACAAGCCGCCAAAGTTTTGTCGGTCAAGCCGGATAATATTGATGCTAAGTTAACCAGAGCCGCTGTCCTGATCAAGCAAGCCAAAACAGGTGAGGCCGAACAAATTATTGATGCTCTTTTAACTAGTTTTCCAGATAATCTTAGTGTCATAGCGTTGAAGGTAAACCTGCTTTTTCAGAAAAATGAAATGGATCAGGCCAAGGTTTTAATCACTATAGGACTATTAAAAGAACCAAAAAACATTCCGATAAGATTACAAAGAATCCAAATATTCGCAGCCGGTAAAGATACGCAAGGAATGATTGATGATTACCAGGAGTTGATCAAATTTTATCCGGAAAACGAGAGTTTTAAATTAAGTATAATTGGGCTTTATGCAGTATCCGGAAAACTGCAGGAAGCGGAAACGCTATTGCGGGAAATGGTTGCTAAAACTCCGGATAACTTACAGTCCAGAATAATCTTTCTTGAATTTCTAAATGCTAAAGCCAATGACAAATTACCTGGTGAATTTGAACAATGGCTAAACAGCAAACTGGACTCCAAACTGTTGTTGGAGATTTCTAAATGGATGCTGGCAAATGGATACGAAGATTTGGCTAAAACTGGTCTGATAAAAGTAGTTGAAGCTGAAAAAAATAATAAATTGGCCCTATCGGCAAAAACTCAGTTGGCCGAAATCGAATTCAAGAAAAAACATTATCCCGAAGCTGAAGAGGCAATTAATCAAATATTAAAAGTTAATTCAGATTTTGTTGAAGCGAATTTATTAAAAGCCCGCTTGTTGATGTCTCAAAACAAGTTGGATGAAGCCATAGATTTATTAAACAAAGCAGTTTGGAGTAAAAGCAATGCCGATGATGTTTATGCCTTGCTAGGCCAAGTATACGAGATTAAAAAAGATCACAAACAGGCAGAAAAAAACTTTAAATTGTCGTTGGAAACCAATCCCGCGAATATGGCGGCATTCCTGCCTATCTACTATTCATCTTTTCAGGAAAATCAGAAAGAAACCGCCAAACAACTTCTGGAAAAAGCCTTAAATAAAAATCCACATCAAGATTTATTGCTGGCATTGAAAGCTGAGTTGGAGATGGATGAAAAAAAATGGGATGCTGCAGAAGCAACTATCCGGCAGTTAGCTATTTTTTCTAAAAACAAATCAACAGCATCATATTTGCAAGCAAAGCTTCTTCACAATAAAGGGCAATTTTCTGAAGCCATCACCATATATGAAAAAGTTTTGGAAGACTACCCGGATGATTGGAATGTTCTTGTGAATCTGGTCCGGGCTTACCAAGGGATAAAATCTTCTGATAAAGCAGTTGCTTATTTGGAATCCCTTCATCAGAAGCATCCTAATGAAGGGAAAATTGCCCGTCTACTAGGCGAGCTTTATTTAGCTAATCATGAATCTAATAAAGCCAGACAAGTCCTCGTCGATCAAATTCACAGAACGCCGCATGATATTCCACTTTATCTGGAATTAGCTAAAATTGAAGCGGATATTCAAAAAAAATCGGAAGCATCTACCCAAGTCTATTTTAGAGGATTGGATAATAATCCTGATGATCTAACCTTAATGCTGGCGCTTGCCAAGAATTATGAGCGAAGTGGCGATAGACGTCAGGCCCGGTCAACTTATGAATCTTTGTTGAAAAAAAATCCTCAAAATGATGCAGCTATCAATAATTTGGCGGTTTTATTGATTGAATCTCCCATGACGGAAGATATTAACAAAGCCTTGAGTCTGGCGGAAAAACTCAAGAACTCCGATAACCCGCTGTTGCAGGATACTTATGCATGGGTGTTGGTTAAAACCGGAAAAACTCAGGAAGCGCTCAAAATTCTGGAACAGTTGGCTTTAAAAGAGCCTAAAATTGCTGAGTTTAGATACCATCTGGGTGTGGCGCATTTTGACAGTGGCAATAAAGCTACTGCAATTATTGAACTGAAGCAGGCGCTGTTAATCTCTGCCAAACAAGGCCAAAATTTTATCTGGCAATCAGATGCAAAAAAATTGCTGAATGAACTGGAACCCACTGCAAAAATTTATTGATGTTTATCAAATTGATTAAAAACTTAAGATCATGACTTTAATAAGACCTCTCAAGATATGGCATCCTTTGGTTTTTGCTGTTCTTTTCAGTACTGCCATGTTTGGCTGTTATTCCTATCCTTTGCTGGAAGATGTTCAGCAAGAATCTGATTTTACTTATAAAATTGGTGTTGGAGATAATTTGACAATATTTGTCTGGGGCAATCCTGAGTTGTCGGAGACAGCTACCGTTCATCCTGATGGAAAAATTACTTTTCCATTGGTTGAAGAACTATTGGCTATGGGAAAAACGCCGTATCAGCTAGCTAGGGATATTGAACAAATTTTATCCGCTTATGTTAAAAGACCCCAAGTTGTGGTAATGCCGCATGGGTTTAAAGGTATTAAAAATCAGCAAATTCGGGTGATCGGACGTATTGGCGGTGCTGCCGGCGGCGGTAGTGGGGCTAGTCGAGGCGCAACAAGTGGCAGCGGCGGAGGGGGTTCTTCTTCAGGTGGGGGATCTGGTGGGATGATTGGTCGTTATCAAGGCAAAACCATTCCTTATGAACGGGGAATGACGTTATTAGATGTGATGATACAAGTAGGACTTAATCAATATGCAGATGGAAATGGCTCCAGTGTAATTCGGAATATGAATGGAGAACAAAGAAGATATGGAGTCAGAATTGATGATTTAATTGATAATGCGGATTTAACTGCCAATGTATTAATGATGCCTGGTGATATTCTCATTATCCCGGATGCCTTGTTTTAAATATAGGTTGAGAGTTTAACCAATCTCCGGCTTATTTAAAGTTGGTATTTAATTTTATAAATGAAATGATATTTAAATGCTTGAAGAATTTTCTGAAATTTATTTTTATTTAAAGGGAACCCTTAAATATAAACGAACGGCAATGTCAATTGCGTTAATTTGTTGTTGTGTAGGCTGGTTGTCTGTTTATTTTATGTCTGATAAGTTTGAGTCTAAAGCCAAGGTTCACATCGATACCGAAAACATGCTAAGACCTTTGATGAAAGGCATGGTGATAGACCCCGATGTTTCGTCAATGATTAGAATTATTCAACAATTGATGTTTACTCGGCCTAACCTGGAGAAAATAGTTCAAATTTCTCTTTTGAATAAATCTATTAACCAGGCTACTGATAAAATTGAATTTTTTGAAAAACTCCAAAAATCAATCACCATCAGAAGCTCCGGCAGCAGAGATATCTATGATATCAGTTATTCATCCAACGATCCCGATGTAGCTAAAAGTGTTGTGCAGGCAGTATTGACGGTTTTCTCAGAAAATACGCAAGGAAAAGCCATGTCTGACAGCTCCGATGCACATAATTTTATTGAGCAGCAAATCCGCGATTATGAAATTAGATTGCAGGAAGCAGAAAAAAACAAAGAAGAGTTTAAGAGCGCCAACATGGATTTGTTGGCTGAAACTGATCAGTTGCATGCCATTCAAACTATAAACAAGGAATTACAGGATGCATTGGTTATTTTGCAACAGTTACAAGCTAAAAAGGATGTGTTAAGCGAGCAACTTAGGCAGGTTGCCTCCGGTAATGACCAGGACGAGGAAGGTGCGATTAATGCAACAGATCAACCGATTGCGGAAGATCCAAAAATACGTGCTTTGAGAGACAAAAAGAGTGATCTGCTACTAAAATATACTGACAAACATCCACAAATTGCCGGAATTGATGAACTGATTCAGGATTTGGAAAATCAAAATGTTTCCAGATCTTCCGAAAAAATTGATGATCGTCATCCGAACCGGATCAGCCCGGAAAAAATTGCCAATCCTTATGTCCAGTCTTTAAAAACCTCATTTGATAATGTCGTGGCGGATGTTGCTTCTCAGCAGGTTCTGGTTGATTCGATCAAGGAAAGACTTAATAAAATTCAGCAAGGTATGAAAGACAGGTTTTCACTAGAAACCGAGATGAAGAATCTGAATCGGGATTATGAAACTATCAGCAAGCAATATTTTTCGCTGTTAGAACGTAGAGAACAGGCGCATATCACCGAGGAAATTGACGACCAAACGTCCAGGCTCAAATTTAAAATAGCAGATCCGCCCACCAAATCTTTGAAACCGGCTTTTCCTAATCGAATTTTGTTTTATTCGGGAATTTTGGTGGTTGGAATTGGAATGGGCTTTGGTGTTGCGTTTCTGCTTTATTTCTTTAAACCGGTTTTCATGTCGGTCAGCCAAGTAAAAATTGTTACTGGATTGCCTATTCTGGGAAATGTGTCGATTGTATCAAATGATGAAAAGTCTCCTCAAGGCAAGGATTGGTTGTTTGTTGCTTTGATTTTGATTTTGCTCAGTTTTTATACAGTTATGATGACTATTGAGCTGATAAAACCATAGCTGTGCAGTGAATTAGGAATAAAAAATGAGCATAATTGAGAACGCCCTTAAAAAGGCTGGCGACCAAGGCTTGATGGTGGCTAAACATTCTGATCCCAATAAGTTGGCATCCTTGTCTGAGAATGATTGCTTATCGGAGAGTTCCCAATCAGATTGTTTGGTTGTAAATCATGCCGAATCCGCTTTAAATCAAGATCGGGCGGAACAAATTGGATATGACGATGGCGATAATGATATGCCGACTGCTGTTTCGTCTGCCGCAAATTCGGCTAAATCAGTCGCTGATGGAGAGTATGTAGCCGTAGAAAAACAGGTTAGTATCAATTGGAGTAAATTGGCTGCGGCCGGTTTTCTGGACAATAATGCCACCAAATCAACTCTTTCCGAAGAATTCAGAGTTATCAAGCGTCCTTTAGTTAATAACATAAAAGATAGTGGAGTTAATGCAATCAAGCGTGCTAACTTGATTTTGATTTGTAGTAGTGTGCCAGGGGAAGGTAAGACTTTTGTATCAATTAATTTAGCGCTTAGTATTGCTAATGAAATGGATAAAAATGTCCTCTTAATTGATGCCGACGTGGAAAAGCCTGAAATATCCAAGATATTAGGTATAAAAGAGTCGCCTGGAATGATTGAGTATCTTGAGAGCGATAAATTGGGTTTTTCGGATATTGTTTTTAAAACCGATTTGTCGAATTTAAGTATCATTCCTGCCGGAAAAAAACATAAATATTCTACCGAGTTATTATCCAGCCAAAGAATGTTTTATTTTGCTGACGAAATTAGTAAACGTTATACGGACAGAATCGTCATTTTTGATTCCCCACCATTATTGTATACGACTCAGGCTCAAGTGTTGGCTGAACTCGCCGGTCAAGTGGTATTGGTTATTTCTGCAGACACCACGCCACAAAATTTGGTTACTCAATCGATTGCCAAATTAGCAAAATGCGATGTGGTCATGACGCTATTAAATAAAACCAGCAAAAAATTTGATTTTTACGGGGTTTATAGCGGCTATGGTCAATATGGATATTAAACCGGGACGCCGTTAAATTTAAAATGACTAGATACTTAATTGTCTGGCTTTTTATTTTTGCGACATCTAATGCGCACGCCATGGAATGGCAAATCAGGCCTAATATTTCCACGAGTGAAGTTTATGACGATAACCTAAATTTATCTCAAACTAACAGAATAGGTGGATTTGCAACGGAATTGACCCCGGGTATGAGAGTTAGAGGGGTATCACCCTGGAATAATGTGAGTTTAAACTACAGGTTACAAGGGCTGTACAACGCTGATGCTGATGACGCGGTGAATGTTTATCATCAATTACAAATGCGTTCTTTGTTGCAACCGGTACGTAATACGCTTTATTTGCAAACCAGCGCCTTCATTAGCCAGCAAAATTCTTCCAACAATTTTTTAGCTACGGATAATATCGCCGGAAACACCAACTTGCAGACCCAAAATGAAAACTTTTCTTTTATTCCCTATCTGACACCTCATTTTGGTCAATATGCTACCGGCTTATTGAAAGCGGGTTATACCGGTAATTATTTTAGTCATGTAACTGCGCCTCCAGGTTTAGGCGTTATTGACAATCCTATTACCAATTCACAAACCATCTTAAAGCAGGGTGGGTTGAATAGCGGCACTTTTTTTAATAAAGGTAGCTGGAATATAGGATATTTTTCCAACGATCAGCGGAATACAAACGGTAGTGACATACGTTTTGAGAATTATACTGCAAATGGTCGATTGTATTTAACCAGAAAATTCAATATGTTTGTTAACACTGGTTATGAAAATAACTTCTATTCCACTACTTCAAGCAATCCATTAAGCAATGGATTTACCTATACAGTTGGCGGGCAATGGATACCAAGTTTGTGGTATGCAATAGAGGCTGGTTACGGTAATAATTCACATGTCGCCATGAAGTTTTTTCCATCTGAAAACTTTTCAACTTCTATCCGATATAATTACACCAATGTCGGGCTTAATCTACATTCATCCTGGAATGGCAATTTAACTTATCGAACTGCATACACTACCTGGAACGCCACATATCAGCAAGAAACAACTACTGTACAACAAGTTCTTGCTACTCAGGAAACTTTGTTTGTGACAGATCCAGTGACCGGCGTGCAAAATTTGCCGCGTATTATCAACTTGCCCAATCTGGTTAACGATGTCATTATATTTAAAACAGGCGAGTTTAAATTTACCTATAAGCTAGGTAAAAGTTCCTTGAATGCTTCGATTTATAATACACGCCGTTTTTATCAATCCAGTCTGGAACAAGATACGGTTTATGGAGTGAATGCTGGTTGGAATTGGCAGATTATTCCACGTTTAACTTATTACTTGAGGCCGCAGTGGCAACAAACTCAGTCGAATGTTGGTGCTGCAAATACTGATATATATGGTGTAATAACGGGTTTGACACGCGGTATTCCAATTAATTTGGGAGCGCCATTATTATTAAATTCCACTTTAGAATTCCGACATATGGAACAGTTGTCCTCTTTATCAGGATATAGTTACGTGGAAAATCGGGCAACAGCCAACTTCTTTGTACAATTTTAGACAAAACACTCATCCCGGATATGTACGACGGATTTTACAACCTCACCCAAAAGCCTTTTCAACTTAGCCCGGACCCGGAGTTTTTTTTTAATAGCACCATTCATAAAAGAGCGCTAGCTTACATGGAGTATGGTCTAACACAAGGCGAAGGCTTCGTGCTGGTAACAGGCAGCCCGGGTACCGGTAAAACTATGTTGGTAAAAAGTCTGATCAGAAATCTTAACAAGGAAAAGTTGATGATTGGGGTGATGATGACCACGCATATCGGTCCTGATGATGTGATGAGAATGGTTGCCTCAACTTTTGGAATACAGAACTTTTATAATGATAAAGCCGGTTTATTGTCGAGTTTTGAAAAGTTTATTTTCGAACAATATCGAAATGGGCGGACATTATTATTAATAGTGGATGAAGCACAAAACTTGCCGAAGCAGTCACTTGAAGAATTACGCATGCTGACCAATCTGGATGTCGATGGCAAATCGATTTTTCAAGTGTTTCTTATAGGACAAAGCGAATTAAAGCGCACCATTCATGCTGCTGATATGGAGCAGCTCAAACAGCGTATTGTTTCCACTTTTCATTTGGAGCCCTTAGGCGTCGAAGAGACCCGGAATTACATATTATTTAGACTACAAACTGCAGGTTGGAAAGGTAAACCCGAATTTACGTCCGGCAGTTTTGAAATGATTCACGAATTTACTGCCGGTATTCCGCGGCGCATCAACTCTTTATGTGATCGGTTATTGCTATTTGGTTTTCTTGAAGAATTGAGCGTGCTTGATGAGCAGGCTTTGCAGAAGGTCATCAGTGAAGTAGATGAAGAAATGCATTTGGAGGAAAATAATGAACTGACGGCAAATGGAATGGAGGACTGTGCAACAAACTTTTTTGAATCGTACGAAAACAGCCATTTTGAAAAGAGATTTGCCAGATTGGAGCAGGCAGTTCTGGAATTGCAGGAAATGGCTAAGAGAGAAAAAACCTTGTTGAGGAATTCGGTGAGGCTGCAATCTGAAATTGAAGCCGTTTATAGGAAGTTTAAACATGGAGATCTGACATGATCAGCAAGAACTTGGTGTGTGTAGTAGGTGCAAGACCTAATTTCATGAAAATTGCGCCTATTTTTCGGGAATTGCAAAAAGTAGGCAATGTAATCAGGCCTTGGTTGGTACATACCGGACAGCATTACGATCAGGCTATGAAAGATAGTTTTTTTCAACAATTGGGTATTCCTGAGCCTGATTACGATTTAGGCGTGGGGTCTGGCAGTCACGCCGTGCAAACCGCCAATATCATGTTGAGATTTGAACCCATTCTGGATGAACTAAAGCCTTTTGCAGTGTTAGTGGTTGGTGATGTGAATTCAACTATTGCTTGCGGTCTGACTGCCGTTAAAAAAAATATTCCTTTAATTCATGTTGAAGCCGGGTTAAGGAGTTTTGACCGGGACATGCCGGAGGAAATTAACCGTATCCTCACCGATCAAATCTCTGACCTGCTGTTTACAACCGAGAGAGCGGCGGCAGAAAATCTGTATCGGGAAGGTATTGATCCGCAACGTATTCATTTTGCCGGAAATGTCATGATTGATACCTTGCTGGATAATTGCCGGTTAGCTATAAGCGTGTCAAAAACTTTGCAAAATTATGGTTATAACCGGGTTTTGGATGAGAAATCTTACGCTTTATTAACCTTGCATAGGCCGTCAAATGTTGACGATTTGGATACATTGTCGCGATTGATGGCCGCCATAGAGGATATTTCCAAAAAACTGCCTATCATTTTTCCGGTTCATCCCCGCACTCAACAAAAAATTATTCAAGCCGGTTTATTTAGTCAGCTAGCGGAGGATCGCATAATTTTGCTTCCCCCTGTGGCTTATCTGGAAATGCTGGGTTTGATGCAGTCGGCGAAATTGGTTTTGACCGATTCAGGCGGTTTACAGGAAGAAACCACAGCATTGGGGGTGCCCTGTATCACATTGAGAGAAAATACCGAAAGGCCAATCACGATTACCGATGGCACAAATACAATTGTTGGAACCGATGCAGTCAAGATTCTGCAATGTCTGGATGATATAATTCAAAACGGTGGCAAGTGTGGACGAATTCCGGAGTTTTGGGATGGAAAGGCCGCATCCAGAATAGTTAAAGAGATTATACGGCGGTATATTTCTGCTCAATGAAATCACCTAAGGATTTGGATTTATGATTAATGCCATGACTGTCGATGTTGAAGACTATTTTCAGGTTTCGGCATTCGAAGCGCATATTAACCGGCAGCATTGGGACTCACTACCACAAAGAGTAGCGATTAATACCAACAGAATTCTGGATTTATTTGATCATTATCAGGTTAAAGCCACATTTTTTACCTTGGGCTGGGTAGCTGAACGCAATCCGCAATTAGTTCGAAGAATTGTCAGTAATGGTCATGAACTGGCTTCCCATGGCTATCAGCATGTCAGAGTGACAGAACAAACTCCGCAAACATTTAGGCAGGATATCAAGCTTAGCCGAAAAATTCTGGAAGATATCTCCGGCCAGCCAGTGTTGGGCTATCGGGCCGCAAGTTATTCCATTGGCGCTAAAAATTTGTGGGCGCTTGAGGTATTGGCCGAAGAAGGTTTTCAGTACAGTTCCAGCATCTATCCGGTAAAACATGATTTGTATGGCATGCCAGAGGCGCCAAGGTTTGCATTTCATCCTGAAAATGCGCCTGGTTTATTGGAAATTCCGATTAGTACTTTGTCATTTTCCGGTCGAAATATGCCTTGTGGCGGTGGAGGTTTTTTTCGCCTCTATCCTTACCAGTTTTCAAAGTGGGCTTATCGCCACATCAATGAATGGGAAAACCAAGCCGGGATATTTTATTTTCACCCTTGGGAAATTGATGTTGATCAGCCTCGCCAGCACAATTTGCCTTTTAAATCCCGATTCCGACATTATCTTAATTTAAGCAGAATGGAAAACCGTCTGAACAAACTGCTTAGTGATTTTTCGTGGAACACCATGCAAAATGTTTTTTTTACCAGCCTGTCAAATAATAAGTCATGATTAAACTACTGGATACTGCGTCTTCGCAAAGATGGGATGACTATGTCATGACTTCCGCAGATGCCACATTTTTTCATTTATCTGCTTGGAAACAAGTTATTGAACGGTCTTTCGAGCATAAAACTTACTATTATTATGCTGAACAGAGTGGTGAAATAACTGGAATTTTACCGCTCACTCATATTAAAAGCATGCTGTTTGGCAATACTTTGGTTTCAAATGGGTTTTGTGTTTATGGCGGTATCGTTTCCAGTAATCCGGAAGCATTTGCTGCTTTATCCCAACAAGCGCAACAGTTGGCGAATGAGTTAGGTGTCGACAGTCTGGAATTACGTCATCGCACACAGCATTTTCCTGACTGGCCGCATAAGCAACTTTATGTTACATTTCGTAAACAGCTTGATGCAGATGTGGAGAGTAATATGAATGCCATACCTCGCAAACAGCGGGCTATGGTGCGTGCGGGCATTAAAGCCGGTTTAAGCAGCGTGATTGAGGACAATGTTGAGCGGTTTTATCAAGCTTATTCTGAAAGTGTCAGAAATTTAGGTACGCCGGTTTTTCCTAAAAAATATTTTTTAATCTTGAAAGAGGCTTTTGCAGAAAACTGTGAAATTCTTACTATAGAACTCGAAGGTAAACTGGTAGCCAGTGTAATGAATTTTTATTTCAAGGATGAGGTGCTGCCTTACTATGGTGGAGGTGTTGACGCGGCCCGCGATTTGAAAGCCAATGATTTTATGTATTGGGAAGTGATGCGGCGAGCAGTAGAAAAGGGTTACAAGATATTTGATTACGGACGCAGCAAAATAGATACCGGTTCGTATCGATTTAAAAAACATTGGGGGTTTGAGCCTGAAGCGCTGTTTTATGAAGTAAAACTGATCAAAGCTCAGGAAATACCTGAAATTAATCCGCTGAATCCAAAATATAGTTTGTTCATTGCTGGCTGGAAAAAGTTGCCTTTACCGGTCAGTCAACTGATAGGGCCTTGGCTAGCAAAAGATTTAGGTTAAATTCATCATGCCTAAGCTTCTTTTTTTGGTTCACCGCATCCCTTATCCGCCCAATAAAGGCGATAAAATACGTTCCTACCATTTTTTAAAAGCGTTATCTTCGCAATATGAAATTTATTTAGGCTGTTTTATCGATGATCCGCAAGACAGACAATATGTAAAAGATTTAAATGCGTATTGCCGGGAATGTCTGTGTATTGAAATTAATCCAAAGTTGCAAAAGCTGAAAAGCCTGCAGGGTTTTTTGACTGGCGAAGCTTTAAGTTTGCCTTATTATCGTAATGCCCGTCTACAGTCTTGGGTTGATCGGACCATTGAGTCAGGTAATATAGAGAAGGTATTGGTTTTTTCTTCACCGATGGCCCAATATGTTGAAAAATACCCATCTTTACGCTTGATTGCAGATTTTGTTGATGTAGATTCTGATAAATGGCGGCAATATGCGGCCAACAAAAGCTGGCCGTTTAGCTGGATTTATCGAAGGGAATCTCAAACATTGTTGACATTTGAGCGTAAAATTGCGGGAAAATTTTTTGCGACTCTGTTTGTTTCCGAGCAAGAAGCGGCATTATTTAAACAATTGGCGCCAGCGTCAGCTGAAAAAATTGCTTATGTTAACAATGGCGTCGATACTGATGTATTCGATCCACAATTACAGTTTGACACTCCGTTCAATACGGCTGAACCGGTAGTTGTTTTTACCGGTGCGATGGATTATTGGGCTAACGTAGATGCTGTAATATGGTTTGCACAAGAAGTGTTGCCAATTATCAAAAAATTTAAACCTCAAGTTCGGTTTTATATTGTTGGCTCAAAACCGACTCAAGCTGTTCAACATTTGGCTTTAAAAGATTCTGCCGTAATCGTAACCGGCCGAGTTGATGATGTCAGAAACTATTTGGCCCATGCCCATTTGGTTGTAGCGCCCTTGCGTATTGCCCGCGGTATCCAAAACAAAGTGTTGGAAGCGTTGGCTTTCGCCAAATCTATAGTCGCAACTTCCATGGCAATGGAAGGCATCCCCTTAATCTCAGGCGTGCAAGTCGCTATTGCAGATACACCCGAAGATTTTGCCGAACTGTCTTTGGCTAATTTAAATTTACCTGTCAAAGTGGTGCAGGCCAATCGTGATTATGTGCAAGCTGAATTCGGTTGGTCGCAAAGTATGATTAAACTGCAAGCCTTTTTGGAAAAATAACAGATTGGTGTTCTTTTCATAAAATAATCGAATTTGAAAAAAGCATTTCCGGTCAAAAATCAATTTATGGATGGAATTTACCATTAAATGCCATTAAAACCGGATAGGAGAAGACATGTGTGGCATAGTTGGGATTTTTGATGTTTACGGACTGACGGAAATTGATAGAAATACGCTTTCCCTGATGAATGAATCGCAGTTTCATCGCGGACCGGATGAAGGCGGAATACATATTGAGCCCGGTTTGGGATTTGGGCATAGAAGACTTTCAATTATCGATTTATCCAGCGGTCAACAACCCATGTATAGCCGCGATAATAACGTGGTGTTGACCTACAATGGTGAAGTCTATAATTTTCCTGAATTACGCCAGCAACTTGAAGCATTAGGCTTTATTTTCCGTACCCATTGCGATACGGAAGTGATTCTTTATGCTTGGCAGGCTTGGGGTGAAGCGTGCGTGGAAAGGTTACGCGGCATGTTTGCATTTGCAATTTGGGACAGGCCTAAACAAACTTTGTTTTTGGCGCGAGATCGTCTTGGTATCAAACCTTTGTACTACACAATTTTGGCTGATGGTTGCTTTATATTTGGTTCCGAGCTTAAGTCCTTGAAACAGCATCCATTGTTTTCTGCCAAAGTTGAGCTCACGGCAATTGAAGATTACTTTGGTTTTGGGTATATCCCCGATCCTAAAACAATATATGCTGATGTTTTCAAGCTTGAGCCCGGTTATTGTCTAAAAATTGTTCGCGGACAAACTGATTGGCAACCTAAACAATACTGGGATGTGGAATTTAAGCCTCAACATAATCAGAATGTAAATGCTGTTGGTGAAGAATTAATCAGCAGATTACGAGAGGCGGTAAAAATCAGAATGGTGGCGGATGTGCCTTTGGGGGCTTTTTTGTCCGGGGGTGTCGATTCCAGCGCTGTTGTCGCCATGATGGCCGGGCTTTCAGAGGAACCGGTTAATACCTGCTGTATTTCTTTTGGCGATCCGGCTTTTAATGAATCAGGATTCGCAGCTCAAATTGCCGGACAATATCATACTACCCATCACGTCGAACAGGTGGATCATGATGATTTCAGTCTGATAGATAAATTGTCGGACTTATATGACGAGCCTTATGCCGATAGTTCCGCACTGCCGACTTACAGGGTCTGCCAACTGGCTAAACGCCAGGTTACAGTGGTTTTATCGGGTGATGGCGGCGATGAAAATTTGGCCGGTTATCGCCGACATCGTTGGCATACCTATGAAGAGCGTATGCGTGGATTGCTCCCTGATTCGATACGCGTGCCTTTGTTTTCTACATTAGGCTCTATTTATCCAAAACTCGATTGGGCTCCTAAGTGGTTGAGAGCCAAGACTACGTTTGAAGCTATCGGCCGCGATGCACTGTCCGGCTACTTTCACGGCGTGTCTATAATGTCTAATGACCAGAGAAATCAATTGTTTAGCCAAAGCCTGAAGCGAGATTTGCATGGCTATCAGGCAATTGAGGTATTTCGGCGTTACCAAAATCAACTGCCTGAAGATCCTTTGTCAATGATACAATATCTTGATTTAAAGACATATCTGGCTGGTGATATTCTGACTAAAGTCGACAGGGCCAGCATGGCCCATGCATTGGAAGTCCGCGTACCCTTGCTTGATCATAAACTAGTTGAATGGATGGCGAGTTTGCCGGCAAATCTTAAGCTTCATGATAGGGAAGGGAAATTTATTTTTAAGAAAGCCCTGGAAGGCTACTTACCCAATGAAATTCTTTACCGGCCTAAGATGGGCTTTTCCATACCGCTCGGCAGTTGGTTCAAAGGGCCGTTAAAACAGCGGGTGCGTGACGCATTGCTGGGTGACGCGCTTGCCCAAACCGGTTGGTTTAATGAGGCATTTCTTGAGCATATGGTTGGCAAACATCAGTCCGGTCAGCGTGACTATAGTGCGCAAATTTGGGCGCTATTGATGTTTGAATCTTTTTTACGTCAGCAAATGCATGTTTGAAAATCCGAATGGCTGAAGTTATAAGCACAGTATTTTTTAGTCATAGGCAGAAATTTCGTTATGTTGCTCTTCAGCGAATCAAATAAGCGGGAAATAGGCTAGTCAATGTCAGTTCAAACTGTCCTGCATTTGGTTTATCGTTTTGATATTGGTGGATTAGAGACTGTTATGGTCAATATGATCAATAGTCTGCCGGAAGGACAATTTCAACATGTAATCGTATCTTTAACTGATGCCAATCCCGAGTTTGCCGGCAAATTAAAGCATGAAGTTAAAATCGTTCAATTGCATAAGCCTGCCGGCAATTCAATTAAAGTACATTTCCAATTATGGCGCTTGTTTCGTCAGTTTCGACCGGATATTGTGCATAGCTATAATATTGCCTGTCTTGAATACCAATCAATTGCGTTTTTCTCAGGGGTAAAATATCGGATTCATGCGGAGCATGGCCGGGATATTTATGATCTGGATGGCAGTAATCGCAAATATCAAATTCTGCGCCGCTTGCTGAATCCTTTTATTCATTATTGGACGCCGGTTTCTGATGAATTGAGATACTGGCTGATCGATACCGTTAAAATCCCAGCCGAAAAAGTTAAGCGGATATACAACGGAATTGATATTGATTTGTATCGTCCCAAATCTCAATCTTCGAATCCTGTTTTCAAAGTTACTGCGGTTGGACGGCTAGTCGCCGTCAAAGATCAGCTAACTTTAATCAAAGCTGTACAATATTTAGTCGATCTTCAACCCGAGCGTAGAGCGAAATTAAGTTTATCAATTATTGGCGACGGTGAATTGGGATCAAAATTGCAATCCTATGTTATAGAGCATGAGATACAGGATTTCATCCATCTACCTGGCGCTAGTCAATTTGTTGCTTCGATCTTGCAGGAAACCGATTTATTTGTGCTTCCTTCATTGGCTGAGGGTATTGCGTTGACTATTTTAGAGGCAATGGCTACAGCTTTGCCTATTATTACAACCCGGGTTGGCGGAAATCCGGAATTAATTGAACAAGGTGTTAACGGCCAGTTAGTTGAATCCGGTAACTTTCAGCAAATAGCCGAAGTTATTATTGAGTATATGGATAATCCTGATTTATGTTTACAACATGGTAAAGCTGGTAGAGCTAAAGCTGAAAGTCTTTTTAGTTTGCAAGCCATGAGTAAAAACTATTTGGAACTATATCAATCCTTTATAACGCACTAATGTGTTATTAATATGGAAAGTTTTTTATTTCTAATAGATCTTGTCGTGTTGGTCTATTTGACTTATCAGTTTATGAAAATCGATGATGAAAACCAGGATGATCAAGAATGAGAGATCTTGTCATGCTGGTAACTTTTTTGGTGTTATTGATCCCAGCAATTAAAAAACCTTTTATTGCCGTTTCGTTATGGTTGTGGACAGCTTTATTCTTCCCGGGTGGTTGGGTCTACGGTATTGCCGGATCCATACGCTATAATTTGATTTTTAGCATTATCACTATAATAGGCGTTTTCGGTCTAAAAAACCGTCCTAAATCAGAGTCAGACCCTCTTAGCATCCTGATAACCATTTTTTTTATCTGGACTTTTATTACCTTTCTGGCAGGTCAGGTAATGTCGCCTGTCGCTCAGGATTATTGGGTTAGGTTTTTTAAAATCGTACTCTTATATTACTGCGCCATCGCCATTTTAACCAAGAAATATCAAATAGATTTTTTTGTTTGGTGCATAGTTTTATCGGTAGGTTTTTTTGCAGCAGTTGAAGGTTTAAAACTGATTGCTTCCGGTGGCGGACATCATGTTACAGGGTTTGCAGGGCATGTTTTGGGAGACAGGAATGATTTGGCAATGGGCATTAATATGTCGATTCCTTTAGCCGTTTATCTGCGGTCTCAATCAGAAAATAGAATCATTAAGCAAGGTTTGCTAGGTGTCGTCGTCTTGATGGTGTTGTCAGTATTAGGAACGTATTCCAGAGGTGGATTAGTAGGACTGGTGGTGCTGGCGCTTGTATTTTTTAAATCGAGTAATAATAAAATTTTTGCGATACCGGTGATTGTCGCCATTGCTTATATT
>CAVUMJ010000222.1:0-3328 GCA_963741375.1 uncultured Pseudomonadota bacterium | reverse complement strand
ATGTATATTCGTTGCTTTCTGGCCGTGCAGGATAAAACAGGGTGGGAGTCTGATTAGTCTGGCTAGCGATCTCCTTTAATAAACGAAAAACTTCATCCGGAGTTAGGACGCTATAAGCTTTAAGAGCTTGGTATACCTGCTCTTGGCTCTCATGTAGCAGATTTTTTAGAATCTCTTCGCGAAATAAATGTGATGTATACTCGTAAGTTAAACCTATGACCACAGCAACGATCAAAGCAATTGATAAATGCTCAGCCCAATTTTGTAAAACCTGCGGGAGCCTTGGCTCAAAGTACTTTAAGAAAAAAGCTGTTATCAAGATAATCCCAAAGATGAGAAAAGGAACCGCACCATAAGTCGTTTTATTTGTAGATGACATAATATTTATCCGAAATGACTATTTCGACATGAAGGTCTGAAGTGCCGGTAAATCAGCTAGAAAATTCGATGTATTTGCAATTGATGCACCTGTTTTCTGTTTCGAGCCGATAACCCATGACTCCACACAGGTGTGATTTATATTGAGTATTGATATCTTTCGGACAACTTGTTCAAAATTGATTATCCTGCAACGTGTCCAATGCATGTCACACTATAAATATCCAATTAGCTTGCCCCTTGCCTGTTTCAGGCGTTTACCAATGATAGTTATCTTCGTCATGATCCAGCCTCTCTGGCTCTCTTTATTCGGTGCACAATATCTGTGTCAATTTTAATTTACTATTAATTTATGATGATCTAATTAGAACTTAATTAAATATGAATTAAAACGCCGATTTCCCAAATTTAAAAGAGGTAACGCATCAATAGTTATGCCTCTCTTTCCTTGTTGGTTCGGGCATTTTTCCTAAAATTGACGTCACACCAGCGTAAGGAAAGTCTCCTTGGCTCCAATTATCCGAAAGAAGTAATCTATCGCGGAGTATTTTTCGTTAGAAATTTGACATTCCTTCTGATCGATTTAACGTTCGAAGAGGCCGTCCGTTTTTATGAGGATGAAATTAGTGTAAAATCAATAACATAACCGGCATTATCAGAGGTGTGCTCGGAATAAAAAAGCAGGCTCCTTCCCCCTTCGCTTAAAAACTCCTTCAGAAATTCCAACTTAAACTCCAGCACTGAATTCAGTCCAGGAAAAGGTCCGGACAGCGTTACCAAGCCAGTATTCAGATCGGCTGTAAATACAAAGTTTACCTGATTCGCATTGACAGGACTGCTGTTTAAGTCCAAAAAATACGCAACTGGTTCTCCGGTATCGCCAGGCGCCTGACCATGCAAAATACCCCTATTTCCACTAGCTGTATAGATTGTACAGTCGCCGGCAGCTAAAAAAGCGTCTATTGGGTACCATCCCTGACGAGCCAATGAAAAAGTGATGTTTTCTCCACCATCAATATTAGGGTTTTGACCCCAAGTCGAAAGGGTATTCAACGCATTGCGAGTATTGGCTTGTTCTTGTTTTTCAGATTCTGACATTACCTTCTCCTACCACGATTCAGCGAGTGAAATAATATAAAGAAATATAACGGTATTTTAAATCTTACATAAACCCTACAGGACTTGGATCGAAAAGTCAAGCGCTCAGCCTGATGTGCATTCAGCCTGATGAATTAAATCATTCGGAACGAAAATACAATATAAGTTCAGGATTGTGTAACAAAAAAACAAAAACTTTCCTGCCAATACAAGTGGATAGGCTCTTGCAGCCTACCCAATTTTGAATGCATTCCAATACTACAGGCATTCCAACCCGGTGAGGACGACTTTATCGATTATATCCTTGGTTTCCCCCACCATTGCTACTATATAAGCGCTGGCTTGAAAGCGTGCCTTAGTATTAGCGACATAATTCACAACCGGGCCTTTAGTATTTTTCAAAACCACCCCGTCGGTGTTTATAAAGCTTACATTAACCGACAATACCTTACAAGAATTACCGTATTGAATATCACCGGTAACTTTGAAGCTCTGCCCTGCCCCTTGATTTCTGTCTATGGAGGTATTTTCTACGGTCGCGGTCTTTTGCAGCTCAGGCGAAACTTCAATTTTTATGTCGTGAAAAGCATTGGACCCTGTCGTGTACAAGGATCTTACCCCGCCACATGCGCTTAAACCGAGGCTAGCTACCAGAATTATGCGGCGGATTGTTTGACTCATTTGCTGTCCTCGTATTGCTTTGGCTGAAAGGCGAAAACTTTTGACGTTAGATGATAATACAATAATTCCGGATTGGGGAATATGAAAACTAATACCTTGCAGTTCAAGTGGCATTGGCAGGAGATATTGGTTTGCAATGGGGTGAGTAGTTACCATAAAACTTCATATTCTACTATTTCAATAATTGCTTTTTTATCCATATGCTCGCCATTACGTTCGCCATCGTCAATCATACCCTCTACATGCTCACGAATGTCAAAAATATCAATATCAGTCATGATACCGTCGCCAAAAACCTTGCACCAATAATCAATCCGCTGCATCTGGCCTTGATAATCTTTTTTGTTCCGGCGTGATAGGTATTCCTTACAGACTTTCCTAAATGTTCTGTACCTGATTCGTTTACCTTCCTGTAAAAACAGCTCAGCGCCGCCCATGATTTCAATATCTGATGTTGTTAATGCCAGCAGTTGCGATTGTTCCAGATTTGAAATGGTTTTAATGCAGTGTTCAATTTTATCAACCCATACCTAGGCAAGTGATCCGGAAGTAAAGGTTGTTTTTGACGATACCTTTCATACGGACATCAGCACGAAAGTTGCCATATGCTAGAGCGCTGATCTAAACCATTACACACCTCCGTCAATTGCAAAAACTGCAATGCAGAAATTAAGCAAATCTTGCAGAGAAAAAATTAATTTTTGGATTTGATTTTTAATCCAGAAAAGGACTAAAGAAAATTTGTTTATGCTGGTTCATTACGCCACCTCATTAAGCAAAATAATGCAGCAGTGCGCCTAAATTTGCGCCTTGCTGCGTTTATGTTGCTTCAACTCGACGGGCAATCTTGTTGAAAAGTCTTCCGGTTCAAAGACTTAAATTGGTGGGTCGTGTGCGATTCGAACGCACGACCATCGCATTAAAAGTGCTCAAGATGCATTGTAACTGATTGTATTTATTCAACTAATAAAGACGCTCGTTGCGAGTTATTGCAGTACAAAGCATAACGAATCACAATAGAAAAACGCAAAATTCACGCATTCTATCCGCACTTGAGACCAAGGGAAATACTCTCTGAAGTTAGGATGCAAACTAGGCCAAAGAAAATGGTCGCAAATTTAGTAAATTTATTGAGAATTTCAATATGAAAATATGGTAAATTTGGCCTTAA
>CAVUMJ010000221.1:0-4793 GCA_963741375.1 uncultured Pseudomonadota bacterium | reverse complement strand
TTCGGCGTCTGCGTCAGTCGGGGTATACGGGCAAATTGCTGATTCTTTCCTTCAGCCAGGAAGATTCAACGGTAATGGAAGCGTTGCGTGCGGGCGCGGACGGATACCTACTGAAACACGGTTGTTCTGGCACCTGCTGGATGCCATCACATTTGTTCGCGACGGAGGAGTCTACGTTTTGCCGCTACTGCGTGGCGCCTGCCTGTTCACCAAAGCCGAACATCGTGCACAAACCGACCCGCTGGCTTCGCTAAGTCCACGCGAGATGGAGGTATTCTCCTATCTCGTGAACGGGTTACGCGCCAAGGACATCGCGGAACTCCTGGACATTAGCCCTAAGACCGTGGATACATATCGGGCAAGTCTGATGCGCAAACTGAATGTCCACGATCTGGTGGGAGCCATTGACGTTGCCTGAACTTCAAGGTTGGATAGATAGAGCTAAACTCTTTAATTTCAGTGGCCGTTCCCGAAAACCTCAGATGGCCTTGGCGAAACAATACGGATTTATTGATTATGCGCAACCAGCTGGCGGCTGTTGTTTCCTGACTGATGAAAGCTATTCCTTAAAATTGGTGGATTTATGGAATGCCAGAGGCGAACGCGATTACACTTTGGATGATGTCATGTTACTTAAGGTCGGACGCCACATTCGGCCCAAACCGCATTTTAAAATAATTATAGCAAGGGAAGATGGAGAGTCCCGTTTTATGAGTGGTTACAAAAGGGATTTTATTAGCATGAATTGTGCGAGTCATAGAGGTCCTTTACTGTTAATTGATGGTAATACCAATGAAGACGATTTGTTATTGGCGGCCGAAATTCTGGCCAGATATGGGCAAGGCAGAGAAGCAGAGGAAGTTGAGGTGACAATAAGGGACCGGGAAGGAACGGAGAGAAATGTCATCGTCAAACCCTTATTATCCTCTCAAATTCAAGAAGAGTGGTTCGTATGAATTTTGAAACTCTGAATGCTCGGCGTTTGTTATGTCCTTTACCTGTGATTAGAACTCAGGATAAAGTTAAGACAATGCCGGCTGGTGATATTCTGACCGTTACTTGTACGGATCCGGGAGTAATGCAAGACATACCAGCTTGGTGCAGAATTAATGGGCATAAAGTTTTGGAAGCCAAAGTGGACAATGGAGAATATGTCATAGTTTTGGAAGTGGTTTAAAGGACTTTATAGAGATTAATGATTTAGTCAAGTGCAGTAATTTATTACAGGAAATAATATGGCGGTTGGACAAAATGCATTTCCTAAAATGCATGCAGTTAAAGGTATAAATCTTGGTGTCTGTTGCGCTGGTATCAAGCAAACTCAGCGAAACGACGTTTTGCTGATAGAAATGGCCGAAGGAGGCGCCTGTGCAGCAGTGTTTACTCAGAATGCATTTTGTGCGGCGCCCGTGCAAATTGCCAAGGCGCATTTAGACCAGGAACCGAGATGGCTTTTGGTTAATTCCGGAAATGCAAATGCAGGTACCGGTAAACAAGGTTTACAGGATGCTTTCGCCTGTTGTTTAAGCTTGGCTACAGAATTAGAGGCATCGCCGCAACAGGTATTGCCTTTTTCAACGGGAGTCATAGGCGAGTCCTTACCTGTAGAGAAATTGATTACCGCGCTGCCAACAGCCATAGCCAATCTAGATGAACAACATTGGGAATTGGCGGCAAAAGCCATTATGACAACGGACACCTTTGCTAAAGGAGCTTCTTTACAGATTGAGATTGCCGGTCAACCGGTAACGATAACCGGAATTTCTAAAGGAGCCGGGATGATACAGCCCAATATGGCGACCATGCTGGGTTTTATTGCCACCGATGCCAGTATTGATCAGGCGCTTTTGCAAAGCTGTTTAAGTTCGGCGGTGGAAAGAACGTTTAACCGGATTTCTGTTGATGGGGATACTTCGACTAACGATGCTTGTGTCGTATTGGCCAGTGCTTGCGCCAATGCTCCACGGATTGAGGCGGAGACTGAAAATTACCGGATTTTTGCAGATGGGTTGCTGGCGGTTTGCAAACAATTGGCGGAGCTTATTATCAGAGATGGGGAAGGCGCTACCAAATTAATCAAAATTATTGTCGAACAGGCGAAAAATACTGCCGAAGCATTGCTGGTTGCCAAGACTATTGCCCATTCCCCTTTGGTTAAAACGGCATTTTTTGCCAGTGATCCTAATTGGGGGCGAATTTTGGCGGCAATTGGCCGCGCCGGTGTAGAGAATTTGGAGCTTGAAAAAGTTGAAATTTATCTGGGTACGGTTTGCATTGTTGAAAACGGTAGTCGAGCTTTTGCATATACCGAACAGGATGGACAGCGGGCGATGAAACCTGAAGAAATTACCGTAACGGTGAGACTGGGTCGTGGTAATGCTGCCGAAGAAGTATTGACCTGTGATTTTTCATACGATTATGTGCGTATTAATGCCGAGTACCGTTCCTGAATGCGCTTAGATACCGTTATGCATGTTGCCGTTGGTGTGTTACAGGATGCACAGGGTAAGGTTTTGATTACCCGCCGCGCTGAAAATGCTCATCAAGGCGGTCTGTGGGAATTTCCAGGCGGAAAGCTGGAGCTAGGGGAGACGGTAAATCATGCGTTGCAAAGAGAGTTATTTGAGGAAATTGGTGTCCGGATCCTGGCGGCTACACCGTTAATCAAGATCAGGCATGACTACGGCGACAGGTTGGTTTTACTGGATGTTTGGAGCATCACAGCCTTTGCAGGACAGGTTAAAGCCTGTGAAGATCAGCCTATGCAGTGGGTTTTTCCGGTAAATTTAACAGATTTTGCTTTTCCGGCGGCTAATCTGCCTATCATCAAAGCCATACAATTGCCAAAATATTATGCCATTCTCGAAGGTAGAAGTATTACGGAAGTAGTTAATCACTGTAAGTTGATTTTAGAAAACGGGGTTGGATTGATCCAGTTCCGGGTTAAGTCCCTGGCTCAGGCCGAGGTGTTGCAAGCCTTAGAGTTGGTATTGCAGGCTTGTCAAAACTATCAGGTCAGATTGTTAATTAACTCTGATTTGAAGTTATCGCATCATTTAATTGATGGTCTCCATTTAAGCAGTCGCAAATTATTGGCGAGTCAAATCAGACCGAAAGGTCACTCGCTGGTTAGCGCATCCTGTCATAATCTGGATGAATTACGCCACGCCGAAAAATTGGGTTTGGATTTTGCCGTATTGGCGCCAGTGAAACCCACAGTCAGTCACCCGGAGGCAATGCCGTTGGGCTGGGATATTTTCAGCGCTATGCTGGATCAAATTAATTTACCGGTTTTTGCTTTGGGCGGGTTGAGGCGTGGTGATCTTGCTAAGGCGCTGCAGTCCGGGGCGCAGGGGTTGGCTGGGATTAGTGGATTTTTAGAAACCGATATATTGCTTAAACAAAATTAGACGGGACAAATCTCTAATTTATTTTGAGCGCACTTGTCAAAGCGTATATTTGCAACAGTGCTAATGTTTAGATTGGTTATCCAAACCTGTTAAGTCGTCTCCAAAGAGACTAATTTGCTTGCTGTCTTCATCTTCAACTGAAGGCAATGCTTCCTCAGCGATTTTATAGGTTTCTGATGCCCATGCTCCCAAATCTATCAGTTTGCAACGTTCGGAGCAAAAAGGCTTGAAGCTGTTTTCCTCCGTCCAATAGACAGGTTTTTTGCAGGTAGGGCAGGCGACTGTGATTGGCTTTTGAGACATTTTAGTGAGCGATTGAGTATTCCTATTAAATCATGCAGCAGGTTAACATGAAACTAATATCCTCGTTAATTTGACAAGGACGGTTTTCATCGCTGGAAGGTTTCATGAAACGAATGCTGAAACGGTGTTTGCCGCCACTTATTTCAGCAAAACAAGGCAGATTAGAGGCAATGCAAACCCGTAAAAGCTGTACCGGATGACTTTTATCAAGCGCCAGCTGGAAAAAACCGGCCTGGGCAATTTCCTGATTTGGCAAATTGCTTTTTCGGATAAAGTTAAGTATCAAGTCAATAGCAATACGGATATCGCTAAAAGGCTGAGTCCATCTCTCCAGATCTTTTTGTTGTTCGGTATCCTCTTGTTCAAGCCAATAATGAAAAGCCGGTAAATCAAACGAGCAGCTGCCTCCGGGAATAGAGTTACGCTGTGAAATGCTTTGAAATAAATCGCTTTCCATGACTTTGATACCGATTTTGCCGTTGGCGCTGTAAAGATTCCGGCTGGCCTGATTTAATTCGGCCAGGATTTCCCCTAGTTTCTGATTGTCGACACTTTGACTATTCAGCAGCGGGTTCAAAACCTTGTTAAGGCGGTCCAATTCCTTGATTAACTCGGATTTCAAGTCGCTACGGCTAAAAATCGTTAAAATATCCAGCAGCACGCCTATTGCGGCGCGCTTATCATAGACTGAAGAACCAGTCATGAAATGGCTTAATTGTTGGAAAAGTTGTTCCAGTCTCATGAAAACCCGGATTCTTTCATTAAGCGGGAATTCGTAGGTGGTATGTGTATTCAAGCCGAAGAAGTCCTAGCGTTGGCTAATAAAATATACGAATTGTGCAACCTTTTGATCTGTTCTGCAAGTTGAGCTGTCGTGGTGGAATTATCTATGACATCGTCAGCCAGTTGCAAGCGTGATTCTCTGCTGATTTGACTGGAAATAATGGCTAAAATTTCGTCCCGGCTCAGCCTGTCCCGGCTAATGACTCGTTCCACTTGTGTCTCAACACTGCAATCAACAATCGCCACTCGGTCAACCATGCCTGCTTGATTGGTTTCGAGTAAAAGTGGTATGGCAAC
>CAVUMJ010000220.1:0-34227 GCA_963741375.1 uncultured Pseudomonadota bacterium | reverse complement strand
AGGGCGGCGCCGGAACTCACCCAGAAAACAGTGTCCAGGTGTGGAATTTCGATCAGGAGCCATCCCGCTAAAAAAAGCGGCAAACCCATGAGAAGGGGACACAACACCATTTCATAGGAGTTCAAATCAGAGAACCACTTTTTTATTAAAGCATCTCTGGTCGATACGGCCAATGCGGCGCAAGATGTCAAAATAATCCAGAGCATGTGATTGTATTTTGAACTTTGCACGTTGACGAAAGTTTTCTAAATTGGCGGCCTGATCGGTATTATCGATCTGCCCCCTACGATCTTCACCGGAATGACATGGGAGCTTCTCAAACGGCGCCCATTCCGTATTTGACCCGAGCTTGAACACGAAATAGCTCGGTGATCCCGCTCAATATCTTTTTCATTCATTTCCACGATTGACTGGTTTCTTTTCTCACTCTCAATTCAAGCCAAAGACGATCAAGAGAAATTACCACATCCAATCCAAGAGACGAAAAGAGAATGACGAAAGCTGAATTAGTTGCAAAAAATCGCAACTAAAGGTGGAATTACCCGATCACAGGCTGATAAAGCGGTTGAAGGATTTGCCTCGCCTGTTTCGGACGCTTTGTCCGGCGGTGACAAGATTGCGTTGGTAGGTTTAGGAACTTTCAGATGGACGTGTGGGTCCGTTGAGCATACTGCCCAAGGCCTATTCGATGCTTGAAACCACCAGGGAGGGATCAGACATGAAATCCACACCGGAAATTCGGCAAGGCTGTGCCCTGAAGGACATTGTCTTTACCGACACCACTCAGGCGATCATGGTCACCGACGAAGTCGGTGGTCGCCTGCCTCCCTGTAGCCAAACCCGCGGTTTGTCTCCTTATTGAATTTGCCGGAAGGTCATGCAAACTTTGATTCTTCACTACGTAGAATGTGCCCCCCGTCCGTTTCTGCTGCCTACCGCGCACAGCCGCTGATTTGGTGCCCCGGCCGTCTCGGACTTGAATAGACGGCCGGCCTTAACTCCGGATTTTGCGAGGACCTCCAGCCTATGTGACGGCGATCTCGCCTGATATGCCGGTCAAAGCAGCGTTCCTCGAATCTGTGGCCGGATGGTCTGATTCCCGGTCGTATTGAAAGTAGCCTGAAATATTCCAGTGCTGTTTGTAAACATGGAGTTCGAACGAGCGTTTTCCTGCTCCCTTGCTTCCAATCGAATCATTCAGTTGTCCCAAATGTAAGCCGCTGCCGCCTGTTTTCTGATTGTACTTATCAAACGGAACCGTAGTGCCGATATAAAAAACATTCCCTGTTCCCGCTAACACGAATTTCACAGCGGTGAAGGTAGTGCGATAACTTGACTGTTCCCGATAGCATTCCGACGTGCAACTGTGGCGGTTTGCAGCTTCTGGTCACGTGCTATAAGTGCTTCTGATTGCCATAGAAAAGGAATTTACATGATTTCATACCAGAAGATTTTCAAGATCCAGTGTCTCCTGCTGGCCGTATCGGCAACACTCTGCTGCACGACAGCTTTCGCCGAAATCCAATCCGACGTGGCGTTCGGCTCGCATTTCAAGATCGGCGCGGGCGACGCGGGAGGCAGCTTTACCAAGAAACCGTTCATATTCCTCCGCGTCCCCAACGGAGAGTTCAAGAGTCTGCCGGTTCTGACCAAGGAATATCCGACGGACGAGATCAAGTGCCTTTTCGACCTGAAGGTTGCTGCGAAGACCTATGAACTCTACATGGCCGACACGAAAAAGGGGGTGAAGAAGCTCCTTACGGACCGCTTCTACGTGATGGCTCCGGTATTCGATACCGACCTGCCCGAGTCGCCTGCCTGGGGAGTTGCCGGCGACAAGATCACATTGAAGGGCAAGTATTTCGGGAACGCGCCACCCACGCTGCGCATGGAATATTATAACACGGCCTCCAAGACGTTCGTCAGTCACAAGTGCAAGGTTTTGACATCGGAGAACATTATGGATACCGCGACCGGGGATTCGACCCTCCAGTTCGTCGTTCCACAGAAGATGCCTGACCGTGCCGTCATAATCAATTTACAAAGTCCTTCAGGAAATGCACAGGCGGCCTTCTGCAGCTTCCCCTTCAACAAGCAGATCGATATTGAAATTCCGATGCGCGATACAGTGACGCTCAGGGGAAACCTCTACACTCCCGTGACGGACGGCCCGTATCCGACGCTGATCTTCAGGACGCCGTACGACAAGAACGAAGGCGACGCCTACAACGAGAGAACGATCAGGAACGCCGTGAAGCGCGGATACGCCGTCCTGATACAGGATGTCCGGGGCCGTTTCAACTCCGATGGCGACTATAATCCTTATTTCCAGGAGCGGGAGGACGGCTACGACACGATCGAGTGGGCTGCCGCGCAGCCCTGGTCCACCGGGGACGTCGGCACCTTCGGGCTTTCGTATCCTGGAGGAGTGCAATGGCTTGCGGCGATAGAAACTCCGCCGCACCTAAAGGCGATGGTTCCAGCGATGTGCCCCTCAACATTCAACCAGTGCATCTATTTCGGGGGAATTTTCGAGATAGATTGGACGGGATGGAGCTACAAGTACATGTCCCCCAATATCCGTGTCAAAAAAGAGCTCGATGGCCCTCAGACCATAACGGAAGCAACGCGGGAGTTTGAGATATTGGGCGGGGATTCACGGATTCAACTCCTACCTTCCGACCTTTGATCTTCCGTACATGAAGGACACCTGCGATTTCTACTACGACTGGCTTAGCAATCAGCCCTACAGCGCCTATTACGACGCCATTGAGATCCGGCAGCACTACCAGGACGTGAAAGCCGCCGTACTGAACATCTCCGGCTGGTATGACGAGGCATACGGCTCAGAGGGGGCAACGACCAATTTCCTGGGACTGCTGGCTTCGAGGGCACAGGACACCGACAAGGAGACAAAGCTGATCGTCGGACCTTGGATACATGGCGTCGACGCGACCGAGACAGCGATGTCCGGCGACAGGAAATTCCCGGAGAGTTCCCGGATCGACTACGACTGCAGTCGTCCTCGACTGGCTGGACTATTATGTGAGAGGCATCCAGAACGATGTCCCAAACTGGCCGATGGTGCAGGTGTACCAGATGGAGGCGAATGGCGGCGGGCAGTGGCGGACCGATAGTACCTGGCCGCTGACCGGCACCCTGGACACCAGCATCTACCTCATCCCGTCCCAAACCGCCGGCGAACACGGCACGGTCACCTGGAGCATGCCGCAACAGTCTTATACCGCCGGTTCATTTGTTTCCAACCCGTTTGATCCTGTCACGGACAAAGGGGGTACGAACTTCGGCGCATACGACTTGTCATATCTATCTGCTAGAACGGATGTCCTGACTTTCGACAGCGAGCCTCTCAAGTCCGACGTGGCAGTCATCGGCCAGGTGAAGGCCCAGATTTACCTATCGTCCAACTCCCAGGACTGCGACCTTTTCGTCAAGCTCATCGACCTGGCGCCGGACGGTTCCGCGTTCAACCTCAACGGCCCGGGCCAGGAGGCGATGAGGGTCAGCTACAGGGACAAGACAAGCGAGCGCGAACTGCTCGAACCCGGGCAGATCGTGGAACTCGACTTCGAGAATGTCAGGACAGGAAACATCTTCAAGAAGGGGCACAGTATCAGGGTCTGCATCTGTGCGAGCTGGTTCCCGTTTTATTCCACGAACCTGCAGACGGGCGAGCTTGAAACCACAGGCTCCGCGGCGCAGAAGGCAACCATCAGCATTTACCAAGACCCGGAGCACCAGTCGAGGGTCATACTGCCCGTGGTGGAGGCAGCCGGCGCGAAACAATAGAATTATAGAGATGCGTTTAATCGCAAAAAGAAGCCGGATTGTAAGATAAATTTGAAACGTAGAACTTGAGTTAAGGAACGCCGAAATGTGGGCAAACTGCAATGTCATACGGGCCATAGCCGTTGCGATCCTGATCGTAATAAGCTCAGCTTCTACATCGGCTCAGGACAATGGAGCTGTAAACTACGGCAAGGGCTTCCGCAGGAATGAGGGCGGCTGGATATACCTGCACATCGAGGGGATGCCGGAGTTAATAGAAAAAGGCTATATATACATAGCCCAGCCGCCGCTATACAAAGTCAAAAAAGGCAAACAGGAACATTACGTCAAAGACGACAACGCCTTAAACCAATATCTTATTCAACTGGCGCTGGATAAGGCGCAACTGCAAACCTCTGCCGACACGCCGGTTATCCAGGGCCCCGGTCTGGAAAAACTGGCCACGGAATTTGCTGATGTCATGAGTATCATTAATCGTTTATCCAGACGTTACGATGATTTGTTTCTGGAGCAAATGACCTATATGCCGGTGTTAAACGAAGACATAAAAACCGACCAAGACAAGTTGGCTAATTGGTTTGCAACGCTAGAGCAAAAACTTAACGCCGGTGACCACAAAGCCGTGTTCAATACCCAGTTGAAATATCACGGCAGCGATGATTTTGACGTCACGGTCAATAAACGTCTGCATGGCATTACCAAAACTTTTGTACTGCATTCACCGTTTTTCAGCGGTAATGACTATCAAAAAATTGCCCATTATGTTGAAAACACTTTAAGCATGTTCTGCTCAACCTCCATGATGCACATGGGTGAGCGCGAACAACAGGTCGACAATTTTAAACAGGCTTTCGAATGGATGATGAAGGAAGTCAAAAAAGGCCAACACATCCAGCGCTATAAAGGTTTGGGAGAAATGAACCCGGAACAGCTCTGGGAAACCACTCTGGACGCCAACAGCCGCCGCATGCTGCAAGTGACAATTAACGATGTGGTTGCCGCCGATGAAGTCTTTACAACGCTGATGGGCGATGTGGTGGAACCTAGAAGGGATTTTATTGTTAAGAATGCTTTGGATGTGACTAATTTGGATGTTTAGGGGTGTCAGATCTCATAATTTGTTAAAAAAATCTAATATTCCTTATACTAAATATTAAAATTTATTAAATGAGCTCTGAACAATCGCTATTTTTTATACAACAATACGAGTCAGTGGGTTATGGAGGCAAGAAAAGTTGTCTTAGTAAGTATATAAGATTTATAGGGCCGGTGTTTTAATTGCTCCTTTATGTAAACAAAAAACCGATGGCAGTTTTTAAGCTTAGTGATCTTTCAACGGACCATTAAACACAAGTTGCTTAACTGAAGTGAGAAAATTAGTGTAACTTAATTGTTGCCGACAAAAAATAGCGATAATTATCATGAAAATTACCCAACGGCCGTACATTACTACTGACCGACAGTATAATCTCTGCCTTTATATGTGATCCTCGGTTCCATTAGAGCATTCTAAACCAGTTTATTATAAAATGAATAAAAAATATTTGAGTGAAAATCGCTGCTTTAGTATCAATGAGTAGGATATGGTTTTTTCTACACCTTTGACATCTTTAAATTTATCGAAATATAAATGAGATTAAAGTGATGTTGAATTTTGATAGAAAAATAATGTTGATTAGTATTTCTATAATTGCGATTTGAGTAACATAAATAGATTTTATGAAGAAAAATATTCTGAATTGTATAGATTTATTTGCGGGAGCAGGAGGCTTTTCTTTGGCGGCAAAAAATATTGGTTTTAATGTGGTCGCCGCTGTAGAGATAAACAAGAATGCCTGTGAAACATACCGACAAAACATTATAAAATATGATTCAACAACGCTAACGCTATATCAAAAAAACATATTGGAACTAGAGCCTGAAGAAATCAAATGTGCTCATTTCATGGATGCGGATCCATGCGATATTGTCTTAGGGGGGCCACCATGCCAGGGGTTTTCAGTGCATAGAATTAATGATGCAGGTGTTAACGACCCACGTAACAAATTAATTTTGCGATATTTTGAATATGTCGCTGCATTGAAGCCGAAAGTTTTTCTTATGGAAAATGTACCTGGCCTACTATGGACTAGGCATAGAAAGTTTTTAGACATATTTTATGAGGAAGGAGAAAAAGCTGGTTATAAATTGATGCAACCAGTTACTATCGATTCAAGGGATTACGGGGTGCCGCAAAGGAGAAAAAGAGTGTTTATATTAGGCGTAAGACCCGATATTGAATTTAGTGCATTATGGCCTCCGAGTGTTACGCACGGAAGTGAAAAAAATAGGGAACAAAATCCTCTATTATCTCCATGGCAGACAGCTGCCCAAGTTTTTTCCAAGCCGTCACCTGAAGGAGACGAAAATAGCATGTGCATGAACCATACAGCGGATTTGATTGAAGTTTTTAAATCTACACCATTAAACGGAGGCAGTCGTAGTGATTCAAATCGAATGTTGCCTTGTCACAAAAATCATAATGGGCATAAGGATGTATATGGCAGAATTGACCCAACCCAGCCGGGTCCAACCATGACTACGGCTTGTATTAATCCCTCAAAAGGCAGATTTGTTCATCCGACAGAACCACATGGTATTACCTTACGCCAAGCTGCACGCTTTCAAACCTTTCCTGATTGGTTTGTATTTAAGGGGGGGCTTATAGCTGCCGGCGAACAAATCGGGAATGCTGTACCAGTAAAACTTGGTGAAGTTTTATTGCGTTGTATTGCTAACGGTTTAAACTTTAATCTTGAGAAATAGCAAACATAAGGATGCAGCAGGAAGCGCTATGATTGAAACCGCCGCATTTAAAACACGAGCTAGAACGATAGACCATCTTGGTCGAGAACAAATTGCCGATTGCCCTACTGCGATTTCCGAGCTGTGGAAAAATGCTTATGATGCTTATGCGCGAGAAGTTGCATTACACATTTTTGACGGTGAAATACCGATTGCTGCAATAGTTGATGATGGTCACGGCATGAGCCGAGATGAATTTATCGAGAAATGGTTGGTTGTCGGCACAGAATCAAAAGCTTCGGATTCAGCAGTGCCAGAAGCGGATCGAAATGATCTACCGTTTCGTCCAAAACAAGGCCAAAAAGGTATAGGCCGTTTATCTTCGGCTAACTTGGGTTCGTTGCTGCTGCTGATTTCTAAAAGAGCCGACCAGCCTTTTGTTTCAGCTCTAATTGATTGGCGCTTATTTGAAAACCCGTTCCTTTATTTGCAGGATATCGAAATTCCAATTATCGAATTTTTCGCTAAAGAGGAGCTGTTAACACAGCTGCCTACAATGTTCGATCGATTGATGGGAAATCTATGGGGGGATGGTCTCGATTTGGCCAGAGACCAAAGAATTTCAGAAGCTTGGGTCAGATTCGATCAATTGGAGAACTCAGAAAATAAGTCGCTTACTCGTGAGGCTATTGAGCGAGTCCTAATTGCTGCGGTTTTTGAAACGCGTCATTTACAACAATGGTCGGTTTGGAAAGGTGCGAAAATGCATGGTACGGCGCTGCTGATAGGGAACATATCATTTGATTTGGAAGCGCAACTAGATAGTCGTATTGCTCTGGACGAAGAAAGTACAGCAAAACAAGCAAAGGATCGGTTGTTTCAGACGTTGCAGAATTTTACAGATCCTTTTGTTGATTCCGCTGAACTTCAACAGGGTTATACCGCTGAAGACTTTCAATTTTCAGTTACAGCATGGGAGGGTGAGTTAAGCAGGCCGATCATTTCTGATGAACGAGAATTTGATTTACGGAATCTTGAAGAATTAGAACACATAATTGAAGGAACCGTCGATTCAAATGGTGTTTTTAAAGGGCGTGTCAGAGCTTTCTCCAATTGGCTCGATGGTGAAGTTCAAATTCTACCTAAAGTTAAAGTTCCTACTCGCTCAGATAGTAAAGTCGGAACTTTTCATATTCGATTAGGAACCTTTGAAAGAGACGCGAATAATTCAACGCATTCCTCTGAAGTTGTTTCTAAACTCAGAAGTCAAGCTGAAAAATATAGTGGATTATTAGTATACAGAAATGGACTTAGAGTGATGCCTTACGGGAGAGAGGACAACGATTTTTTTGAAATTGAGAAAAGAAGAGCTTTACATGCGGGCCGTGAATTTTGGGTTACTAGAAGTACTTTTGGTCGATTGGCGTTAACTAGAGAGAATAATCCAAATTTAAAAGATAAGGCTGGGCGAGAAGGAATTATAGATAATAAAGCGGCAAAAGTTTTCAAAGATATCGTTGAAAATATTTTAATGACAGCAGCTCGTAGGTTTTTTGGTACTGACGCAGATATTCGCAAACAATTTTTGCCATCGGTTCAGCAAGACAATACTAAAGCCAAAGCCGCCGAGGCACAAAAAAAAGTCAAGGCACGCAAGCGCAAAGAGTTTCGTAAAAATCTACAAGAATTTTCGCCTAAACTACGAAAATCATTAACTGAACTCAAAGAACTCGCGGAGTTGGCCCGGGTTGGTCTCCCCGATAACGAAACGGAAATTCTGACGTTGAGAGAACTGCTGTCAGGGTTAAAAAACAATATACGCGAATTATCTTTAGGTCCACCTCCTAGTTCACTTGGTACCTTGGAAAACGATTATCGTGCTTATCGAAACGACAGTCGCGAAGTTGCAGAACTCTGTAATCAACTAAACGATACGCTGATAAAAAAGTTAGAAATCTTAAAGCCAAAGTCCCCAATGGAAACTGCCTATTCGGAACTGAATCGAAACGCGGCATTTATTCATAACCGACTACGCAAATTAGTACAGGAAGCAAAAGAAATTCTTAATTCGGAATTACAGCGAATTTCTAAGTTAGCCGAAGAACGAAATAAGAGTTATCACCTCGAAATGTTGCCACGCCTGGAAGATTTAGAACACCAGCGCACTTCGCTGACTCAAATGCTGGATGAGCTTGATAGAGAACGTGATCGTCAGGATAGAAAAAATACAGAAATATTTGAGCCCTATATTTCGGTTCTGAAAAGCCTTCAAGAAAGTGTTGATATCGAAACTATGATCAGTTTTACTTTGGAAGAATCTACGGAATTGAAGCAGGAACTTGAACGCTTGAATTCACTGGCTCAACTTGGTATTACCGTCGAATTTATCGGTCATGAAATAGAAGGTTTGGAAATGTCAATTTCCCGAGGATTACGGGAAATGCCCGATCAGATTAAAGACACTTCAGCTTATGCTGCGGTCAATGCTGCGTTTGAAGCGTTAACCGATAGATTGCGGTTCTTATCTCCATTGAAATTGTCAGGAGAAAAGATTAAAGTTTGGCTCAGCGGCAATAAGATTATTGAATACATTCAAGGTTTTATGGGTGAAAATTTGACGCGCCGAAATATTGTTTTTGAAGCTACATCGGCATTTAATAACTTTAGTGTTTATGAGCAGCCGGCGCGTATTTATCCAGTATTCATCAATTTGGTTAATAACGCAGCTTATTGGGTCTGTCAGACCAATGTGGAGCCGAAAAAAATCTTACTGGATATTGTCGACGGCAAAGTCGTTATTTCAGATAACGGCCCCGGTGTAGAGGAGGAGGATCTTAAACATCTATTTACCTTATTTTTTACCCGTAAGCTTCGTGGTGGACGAGGGGTCGGTCTGTATTTATGTCGAGCCAATTTAGCTGCTGGCGGACATACTCTTGATTACATTAATGACGAGAATTTAAAGAGACTATCCGGTGCAAATTTCATGATTGATTTTAAAGGAGTTAAATATGAGTAAGTCTGTCGCGGCAAAAATGATTAAATATCGCGACCTGATTAAGGAAGCTTATATTGACCCAATTCGTACCGTAGTGGTAATTGATGATGAGTTTCCTTCATTGGATGGGCTGCTTGCTAAGGAGTTAAAGGAAGATGAGCCTTGGAATGGGAGTTCTGATGATGCAAAAACTGTGATGGAAATTCTTCGATATTGCCGACAAAAAGAAAAGCCTTGGTTAGTTGATGTTCATGACGGAAAGAAAATTCCTTTTAAAAATGACGAAATTATTGCGCCATATTTAGTTCATAGTGATTTAATGATTTTGGATTTTCATCTCAACGATAACGGTGAAAAGGCTATAAAAATTATTAAAAAGCTTGCTGAGAACAATCATTTTAATATGGTCATAGTTTATACAAAAGGAGACCCTCAAACAGGAGGTGATATTGAAACAATCGTTAGAGACATTGCCTTAGGACTGACCTATCCTGATAAAAATCTTCATTTTTCTGAAGATAAAGAAGCTGAGTTGATGAGTCAAATTAGCATGTGGGAGGATGAAGATCCAGATATCGTACAAAACCTTAGTTCTGAAATTACAGAACAGTCATACTTGAATTATCGAATTTACCAAGAAAACGGCTGTAAATTTTTTCTTAGTCAGCCCGAAGGTCAGAGAATACTAGGTTTGTTTAAAGAAAAACCTAAGAACATAGCTCTCAAGCGTATTGAGATTGTTCAATGGTTGTTATTCAAAAAGGAAAATGAAATAAAAGAGAAATTGTCTAAAACTGAATTTGGTCACGTATCAACAGCATTACCAGGGGCAGAGATAAATTGGATTAGAACAGACCGACTATTTGTTACAGTAGTAAGCAAACAACAACAGCCAAATTTGCTTCCAGATAAACTATTAGATGCTTTATATCAATGGTGTCCAGAGCCGCACCGCTTACTGATGAGTGAAATGAGATTTCTGATGGATGATCGCGGAGTTATTGCTGAATCTGAAGTCCTCAGCAATCGTTATATACAGGTTGGATGGTTAAAGGAGCTTCTCGGATCAAAGACTCAAAATCAGATAATCAGTAATACAGTCACTCGACACTGGGAAGCATTAGGTGATGCGTTGAGAAAAGATATTAATGATTTTGCTGACCGGCTCGTTTCCAATCTAAATAGTCAAAATGCTGATGAAGTAATAGAAAAACACAGCAAAATTAATGTCCAAACTGATCTTAAAAAAATAGCAAAACATATTAATTGCTATAACAGCACTAAGCCGGTCGATGGTTTTCATCTGACCACAGGACATATATTGGAACTTGATGACGGGAAATCGGAAAAAGAATATTGGATTTGTTTGTCGCCCGCTTGCGATTTGGTGCCAAACCAAAAAACATCAGGATTATTTAGTCGTGTTAAGGATTCAATGCCTTTTACCGCTGTTGAACTTACAAAGATAGGTGAAGATTTTGCATTAAATGAAGCTACCCTTAATATTTTTCTCTTTCTTGAAATTAACAATGAAATTTGTACTTTTACCTTTCATCGAGGCGGACAGCTACAGTCTAATCCAGTTTGGGAACAATTGATTGCAGAGAAAAATGGAATATTTGAAACTCAAGAAAAGAAATTGGATATTTGGAGGCCAGCTGGTTATACCAAGAAACGGTTAACTATGAAAAAGCACACTGCTCGAGTTGTGGCTCAGCTTCAATATGAATATGCACTTAATTTACTTCAACGATTTGGTGCAGCAATGTCTCGTGTTGGGTTGGATTTTTCAAAACCAAATTAAACGTGCCTTCTGTTAGTGGATAAATTTAATCCCGAGCAACGCTCCAAAAACATGGCTGCAATCAAAGGAAAAAACACTATGCCGGAAATCCGAGTAAGGCGTATGTTGCACAAAATGGGCTTTCGTTTTCGATTATATCGAAAGGATTTACCTGGATGCCCCGATATCGTTCTGCCTAGGCTACATCTTTGTATTTTTGTCCACGGTTGTTTTTGGCATCAGCATTCTGGATGCAAGCGCGCAACTATTCCTGAAAGCAATCGCGAATTTTGGATCATAAAATTCCAAAGAACATTGCAAAGAGATGAAGCGGCAGAAAAAGAATTGGTTCTACAAGGCTGGCAAGTTGGTGTTATTTGGGAATGTGAAACTAAGGATGGAAAATTACTAAGCGCTGCTATTCAAGAATGCACGCATTATTCATGTCGAAATTTTGCCAATTTCTAAACCTAATGGGCATTCAAAAAACGTTTAGCCAGTTGTTTGATATCCAGGGATAGATCCTTCTCTGTTTTGAGAACTTCCCTAAAGATAATCCTTGTTTGGTGTTTGGCCGTAATGAATGATAGAGTTTCACAAATTTTGATATTTTGTCGGCTTTAACCGTTAATCATGAGAGCTGAAATATATCGGATTGGTAGTTGAAAAATCATAAAATTACTTGGTGATTCAGATGATAATCAGACAAATCAAATGTGGAGAGGAATTGGCGCTTCGTTCGATTTTCCACTCATCTGTACATCAGCTTGCGAAAGGTGAATATACACCTGAGCAAATAGCTGCTTGGGCGCCAGCCGAATTTGATCAACCTGCCTGGATTTCCTCCATTCAAAAGTTGCAACCCTGGGTTGTTGAGATCAAAGGCGAGCTGGTCGCTTTCGCCGATCTCCAAGAAGATGGCTACATCGATCACTTTTACGTTTCAGGCCATCATGGACGTAAAGGTATTGGCACAGTGTTGATGGCGCATATCCTCTCAATCGCCAGTCAGGGACACTGGCCTGAGCTCTATTCCAAGGTCAGTTTCACCGCTCAGCCGTTGTTTATGCAGAATGGTTTTGAAATGATTTCCACAAACGTCATCCAGCTACGCGGAGTCGAAATTTCAAATGTCACGATGTACAAACAAATCATCGTTTAAATTTCATACCAGTTAGGGCCATTGTGATGTCAGCCCTAAAGGCTATGCTATTCTTTGCAAAAATTTTCAAAGGCTTGCGCAAAATATTCTGTATTTGCTCTGTTAACGTTTCCGGGTAAAAAATAATCCGCACAAACCGGTTGCAAATAGCAACACGGAAGTAGGAATCGGCACCATCGCGTTAGCTATCGCGGTGCCCAACAGTGCGTCAGCCTGGGTGGTTGGATGCACGCCATCCCAAAATATATATCCGTTTGGATTATTGCAAACCTGAAAACTAGCCGAAACACAGGCATCAGTTGTATTGGTAAAGCCGTAGGCGGCGGCGTTTTGAATGAGGTTGCTAAACCAGCTATAGGTGTTGAAATCAACAATATCGGTTTTAGGAAATTCGCTGCTTAAAACACTCAATTGACTGGCTAGCGACTGATTGAATGTCAGTGTGGCTTGAGTCAGTGCCGCCGCCGCGGTTGAGCCAAGCGCCTGGGCTTCAGGAGTTAAACCTAAATTCGGCAGATTCGGTACGACGATGTACTTGGCGCCATCAAGGGCTAGTTCATCTACATAAGTGGCGATATTTTTGGCGGCGGTTGTTGGCGACCCGCCATTGTCTATATCATTGCCGCCACCCCATACCATATAAAGCGAATTGCTGTCGCCGCTGCCGGTAACCCCTGAAAGATAAAGCTGTACTTGCTCCGCCATGCCCGGCAGGCCAAGTGTTCCTAAACTGGTTGCGGAGCCGCCGTCGCCGACATTGCCAATTCCGGTGGTAGAGCCGCCTACGGCATAGTCATGAAAATTTGAACTGTTACCGCTGCCCGGCAGCAGATCGTTAGCGACATATTCGGCAGTAACCGGACCATTTGAAAATCTGCCGTTATAATAGGGCGGGCATGGGTAATTCGGGTCGCAATTGCCAAGTAGTAATGTATAAACACTCAAAACGGCGGAAGGGGATGAACCGATATCGGAAAGGCTATCGCCAAACACAAATAAGCTGGAAAAACTCGTCGCCCAGACTTGCCCGGAGCCTAGTGAAATGCAAAAAAACAAGGCTAGAATGCCATTTTTTATTCTCATAGAAGTTTCCTTAATAGTTATTGAAATAGAAAACCACTTTGTTTCACGTTTAACGGCTCACTTATCCAGTGATACGATTAGGTAGCTTTATGCTAGCTAATTTTTCTGATGATTTCTATTCGTGCAAATACTTACCGGATTACGTAGAACCTCAGCCGAACGTCAGAAACCTGTAAGAACCAGTTACCAACCGCCACTTGTTTCTGATTGGTAGAGGCTTGTACGTAATCAGGAGTACTTATTTTGAAATTTGGCATTGGGGAGAACTAGCCGATAATGTTTTTTCTATAGCTTGCACAATCACTGTAAGGTCAGTGTCTGTTAAAATGATATGAACAAAACGCTTAATTAGAGAAATTAAAACTTCATGTCCCTGGAAATAGAGCATAAATTTTTACTGGCTAACGATAGTTGGCGAACTGAAATCAGCCGCTCGGTACATCTCAAACAGGGCTATTTAAGCAGTAGCCCGTTAAGCTCCGTACGCGTACGCATTTCTGATGATCAGGCCTGGATCAATATTAAAAGCGCCACCATAGGTTCTTTCAGACAAGAATTTGAATATGCTATTCCCCAGCAAGATGCTAATGCCATTCTGGATGAGTTATGTAATAAACCTTTGATTGAAAAAATCCGCCATTATGTCCACCGCGAACCTTTTGTTTGGGAAATTGATGAGTTTTTGGGTGAAAACAGCGGACTGATAGTCGCAGAAATTGAGCTAACTCAAATCGGCGAATATTTTGCAAAACCTGACTGGTTAGGCATGGAAGTAACCGAAGATATACGCTATTACAACAATAATCTAAGCCAGCATCCTTTTAAAAACTGGGATATCAATCATTCGCCACTCTAATCACCCACAAACTCCGCAGCTCTGCTCATTCGGCAAATGCCGGAGCAGATATTTTAGCTCAACATAATGGCATGCAATATTTTATAATGTCAGGCGTAACTTAAAGGAAAACCAGCAAAAGTATTGTACTTTTGATCAATAGCGTAATTGACAGGCTTAAAGTAATAATAGCTTGAAACTTTGTATTTTATGGCTTGCTTAAAAACAAAGGTCGGTAATTTCGATTATCCCTGGATAAATAATCACCGAAGTTTCGACAAATAATCTATTGGCATAAAAGCGAACCATTTTCATGCATAAAACAGCTTACTACAGATTCCGGGAAATTGTTTTCTTCCCAAAATTGACAATCTTTTTAAAAAACGTTTTAGGTTTATGTTACCTGGTATTTTGCCCACTTAACTCTAAATGCGATTTACTTGACCGTAACAATAAAAATGTTTTGCATTAACATAGTTTTGCCTTTAACCGGCTGGCTGAAACAGCAATCGAAATTTGCATTAAAACTCTTGGTTAATATCAATAGCTCAGTTTTACCGATATGTGCTGTTTTATATTTATCGGTTATGAGTCAATCCTATGCTGAAAACGTAGAAAATACCAAGCCGCCGGAGCCAGTCAGCCTGCAGTTAAAGTGGTTTCATCAGTTTCAATTTGCCGGTTTCTATGCAGCCAAAGAGCTTGGGTTTTACGCAGAACAAGGTCTTGATGTTGAATTGCGTGAAAAATCGGCAGGATTAGACCCTGAGCAGCAAGTCATAACAGGTAAGGCAAACTTTGGTATTAGCGACTCCGGGATTCTCGCTCATTTTGCAAAGGGCGCGCCGGTTGTATCATTAGCAGCAATTTTTCAGCACGACCCCTTGGTTTTTTTTAGCAAAGAATCCTCCGGGATTACCAGTCCTTACGATATGACCGGCAAACGGGTCATGTATGATGTCAGCTCTGAAAACGGCACTTCGATCCGAACCATGTTAGCTGAGACTTATCTTGATCAAAGTCTTTTTAGTCCGATTTCTGACAGTTTAAATATATCGGATTTGATAGAGGATAAAGTTGATGTGATTGCCGGTTACCTCACGGATCTCCCTAAAGAGTTTCAGGAAAAAGGCATTAAAATCAACATCATTAATCCACAGGATTTTGGCATCGACTTTTATGGGGATTTATTATTTACCAGTCAGGATGAGATAAAACTACATCCCGGCAGAGCAGAGCGTTTTCTGCAGGCGACATTGAAAGGTTGGCGTTATGCTCTGGATCACCCTGATCAAATCATCCAAATCATTCAAGACAAGTACCATAGTAAATTAACTCTACAACAACTCAATTACGAGGCGGAAGAAACCCGTAAATTGGTTGAGCCGGACAACTCGGCTATTGGCCACCTGGACCCGGCCCGTTTAAAACGAACGGCGGAAATTTTTACCAGCCTGAATATGGCCCCTGCTTTAACCGACAAACAATTTGCTGATTTTGTTTTCAATAAAGGCTTCCTACTAAATTTATCCGAGCAGGAAAAAATTTGGCTTAATCAACATCCGCTGATTCGAGTCGGCATTGATACTCATTTTGCTCCTTACCAGTCGCTGGACGCTAAAGGCAATTATGTTGGTTTAGAGACAGAATTTTTAAAATTAATTGCATTACAACTTGGGGTCAAATTTGAATTTATCGAAACCGACTCATGGACTGAAACCTTAAACCACGCTAAAAAGGGCGATCTGGATCTGTTTGCCTACGCCCGAAAAACTTCGGTTCCGGAAGCCTATCTAAATTTTACCTCGGCAATTTTCAGCATACCTGTCACTATCATAGCCAATGAAAATGATGGTTATATTGGCTCGCTGCAGCAGTTGTCGAATAAAAGTGTGGCTGTTGACCAAGCTGAAGGCATTCAGGAAAAAATAGCTCACGATTTCCCCTCAATCCGGATCATAGCAGCCACTTCCGCGCAAGAAGGCTTAAAGTTATTGGCCGAAGGCAAGGTAAACGCATTCGTTGGAGATGCCGCCAACGTAAGCTTTGCAGTTAAGCAACTGGGCCTGACTCAACTGCGTTTGGCCGGTCAAACGCCTTATATCAATGAAAGCAAAATTGCGGTGCCCAAAAACCATCCGGAATTGTTAAGCATCCTGGAAAAAGCGATACATAATATCTCTCAAAATGAGCATGACGAGATAATCAATCACTGGATGAATTTACAATTTGCCAATAATTTTGGCATTAACCAAATGCTGAAATACGGTTTTGTGGCGTGCTCAATTTTTCTACTATTCATTTATTGGGTTTACCGGCTGCATTGTGAGGTTAAAGCCCGCAAAATCAGTGAAGCAAATCTGGTTAAACTTTATACCAATATGTCTTTAGGCTTTGCTCTTCACGAAGCAATTCGTGATAAAGAAGGCAATGTGATTGACTATCGATTTCTTGAAATCAATCCGGCTTTTGAAAAAATGACCGGTATTAATAAGGAAAATTGGTTGGGTAAAACAGCAAAACAAGTGTTACCCGATTCCACTAATTATTGGATTGAAAATTTTGTCATTGTTGACACCACTGGAGAGCCTCGCTTTTTCGAAAACTACGCTCCCGAACTCGACAAGTGGTATGTTCTAAACAGCTACAAGGCAAGTTCAGACCACTTTGTGGTGTTGATTCAAGATATTACCCAACGTAAAAAAGATGAATTAGCCATTAAGGACAATGAAGAAAGACTGCGTATCTGCCAATCTTACGGCGGTATCGGTATTTGGGAATTTGATTTAACTAACAACCAGCAATTTTGGTCGGAGTCGGCCACATCCGTATTAGGCTTACCGGTTGCCGCTTTCCAGAGCTGGGATGACTTTTTGGAAATAGTTCATCCGGATGACCGAAAACTACTAAGCTACGCCACCCAGGCCCATATAGATCATGGCCGGAAATACGATATAGAATACCGTATTACCACATCTAACAGGCAAATACGCTGGATACGATCCATAGGCCGTCTTGAGCGGGACATGGGGGGCAAACCGCTGAGATTGCGAGGCACCATTCAAGACATTACCGAGCGTAAAGGATCGGATGAAAAACTACGGTTGTCTGCTCGAGTGTTTTTCGATACCCATGAAGGCATTTTTATTACCGATGAAAAAGCCAACATTTTGGATGTGAATCCGTCTTTTACGGAAATAACCGGTTTCAGCCGCGAAGAAGTTCTGGGTAAAAATCCAAGTAAGCTTAAATCAGGACGTCAGGATGGTAGTTTCTATAAGGAGATGTGGAAATCACTATTGGAAACCGGACATTGGCAAGGCGAACTTTGGAACCGCAAGAAAGATGGCGAATTATATGCGGAATTACTCACTATCTCTGCGTTACGCGACGAGCTTGGTAAAGTGATCAATTATGTTGGTCTTTTTACGGACATTACCGAAAGTAAACAACAACAACAGGCTTTGGAAATCCTTGCCCATTATGATCCTTTAACGAAATTACCAAACCGGGCTTTATTTTCCGACCGCTTCGTTCAAGCGATTGCTTATAGTAAGCGTTTCGATAAACTTTTAGCGGTTTGTTATTTGGATCTGGACGGCTTTAAGCAAATTAACGATACATTCGGACACGAAATCGGCGATCAATTATTAATTGAAGTTTCCAAACGTATCAAACTGAATCTGCGTGAAGGAGATACGGTTTGTAGAATGGGTGGAGATGAGTTTGTGCTGTTATTTGAAAATCTGCAATCCATGCAGCAATGTTTGGATACCTTAAACAGAATCCATCAAATGATGGCTGAACCGTTTGAACTTTCTGACCGGGAGGTTTGCATTGCCGCGAGTAGCGGAGTAACGATTTTTCCATTGGATAAGGCGGAACCGGATATTTTATTGCGACATGCCGATCAAGCCATGTATCAGGCCAAATTGGCGGGACGAAATTGTTATTGTCTTTATGATCATATTCAGCAATTTGCCCAGACGCAACATCAGCGCTTTGGCCGTTTTGAACAAGCGTTAAGCGAAATAGAGCAAGCTTTGCTTAATGATGAAATTTGTGTTTATTATCAACCAAAAGTCAATATCAAAACTGGGGAAATAGTTGGCGCCGAAGCTTTAATTCGCTGGCAGCATCCTACTCGAGGATTGTTGCTTCCTTATGATTTTTTAACGGTGGTTGAAGGCACAACCTTGGAAATAGATCTGGGCAGTTGGGTCATTAAACAGGCATTTCAAGAATTACAGTCCTGGATGGATGCCGGTTTTAATCTGCAAATTAGTGTTAACGTTACAGCTAAATTTTTGCAATGGCCAGGCTTTTTTAAAATGCTTGAACGGACATTGGCGGAATACCCTCAGATTTCTTCTCGGCAATTGGAACTGGAAATACTGGAAAGCAGCGTTTTGGAGGATCTGATTTCTATAGGTGAAATTCTTAGACAATGCCATACCGAACTTGGCGTACCCAGCGCATTGGACGACTTCGGCACCGGCTATTCATCTTTAACGCATCTTCGCCATCTTATACTTAACACTGTTAAAATAGATCAAAGCTTTGTCAGAAATATGATAGACGACCCTGATGATCTGGCTATTGTGGAAAGCGTCATAGGTTTGGCAAAAGCTTTCAAACGTGAAGTGATAGCTGAAGGAGTCGAAACAATAGAGCATGGGGTTTTTCTGATTTCCCTCGGATGTTTTATTGCTCAGGGTAACTTTATTGCCAAACCCATGCTGGGCATAGATATTCCGGACTGGATTCAAAATTACAAAAATCAGCCGATGTGGTTAGAACGAGGCAAATATCAATTGAACGCTTGGCTAACTCAATTGGAATTGCTAAAACTTCAGCAACAAAGCTGGCTTCAGGCAATCCGGACATGTTTGCAATCTTCTGATGATAGCCATGTGAAATGGCCGCTGATTGGCGGTAAAAAATCTCATCTGGGTAAATGGCTGGCGCGCATTAAAAACCAGCAATCCTATGATCAAAGGCTTTTTGATCGCCTTGAACAATTTCACATTCAACAACATCAATTAGCCAAACAATTGTTTGAAAGTTATACGGAAGATAAGAATAATACCGAAGTTTTTCGCAAAGGCTTAAAAGACTTAATAGTGCTTAACGACGAGATCAAACAGCTTTTACAACAATTTGAAATGTTTGGATAAATCGAGCAAGCATGGCTTAACCAATCAATTTTAAATATTTCCGGTACAAACTATCCTTGTCCTCAATTATATCAGGATCTTTATTGATGCAGTCGACCGGACAGACTTCCATACACTGAGGGACGTCATGATGTCCTACGCATTCCGTGCATAAGGATGGGTTGATCACATAAATATCTTCACCCTGAGAAATAGCGCCATTTGGACATTCAGGTTCACAAACATCACAGTTAATGCATTCATCAGTTATCAATAATGCCATCTTTACTCCGCAGCAAATTTTTCAGTTAAACGTTTTTTTACCAAATCGGGCACAAATCCTGATACATCCCCTTTAAATTGTGCTATTTCTCGAATCATACTGGATGAAATAAATTCATATTGTTCGGCGGGGGTTAAAAACACCGTCTCAATTTCAGGAGATAAACGTCTGTTCATGCCCGCTAATTGAAATTCGTATTCAAAATCCGAAACCGCCCTTAATCCTCGAATAATCACAGTTGCCCGATGATTCTTAGCACACTCAACCAGTAAATTGTCAAACCCAATTACTTCTACGTTATCGAAATTACCTATTAAGCTATCAATCAATTCGACTCTTTCAGTCAGAGAAAATAACGGCTTCTTTCCTTTGCTTGCGGCAACGGCAACAATCACGCGGTAATAAAGCCTTGAAGCCCGATGAATCAAATCCAGGTGTCCATTAGTAATGGGGTCAAATGTGCCCGGATAAATCGCAGTGATTTTCATTTGCTAAAAATAACCTAAAAGTTAATTAAAGATTTTGCCTTAAGCAAAATGGAAACATGCCTGACTCCATCCACCATCAAATTTATCCAAGTAATCTGATAATTAGCTGTTTGATAGATGCGGGCTCAAAAGGTTTATCCAAAATGGCGGAAACACCTGCTTTTTCAATTGCAGTCAAGCGATTTTGGTTCTGTTCACTGGTCACCATCAGGATAGGCACGTTTAGCTGCTCGTCAGTAGAGCGAATATTTTTAATTAGCTCTAATCCATCCATTTCAGGCATATTGTAGTCTGTCACAATCAAATCAAAATAATGCTTATTGAACATATCCAAGGCTTGTTTGCCATCTTCAGCTAATTGGATATTTTCTATACCAATATCGTTCAAAATTCTATGTAAATATTTGCGCGAAAATTCACTATCATCAACCACCAATACTTGTAAATCGGCAATGTCGAAATGATCAAGATTAATTTTTTCAGGATGCAAATATTCGACAGTGGCATTCAGGGCTGTAATCAGTTCCGTTTTCGTAAACGGTTTAGGTAAAATCGCAATAGCTCCGGCCTGCCGTATGGGTTCAAGATATTTTATGCTGGTTTCACTGGAAATCAATAAAAAGGCCATGTCGTAAGAAGCATTGTCTTTACGGATAGCATGCAATAACTCATCACCAGTCATGTCGGGTAAATACATGGCGCTGATAATTAAATCCGGCAGGGAATGTTCTAATGCGCTAAGCGCAGCTTTACCACTATCGATGAATTGGACGTCTTTAATCCCGGCATCTTCCAGATATTGTTTAATAATAAGCCGTTGCGTATGCGAAGGCTCTACTAGAAAAACATGCAGTGAATTAAATTTTTTAAGTTCCATCGGTTAATGCTTTTGGTTGGAGTAAAGAGCTAAACCAATATTTGCCTGTCTAGCGAAATGTTTGGTGGCAGTAAAATCAGCTCTTGTTAATGGAGCTTTACTGATTCCCCGATCTGCATAAATTAAACCAATAGTACTTTGTTTTACAAAAACAGGAAAAATAAAGCACTCATTGTTACCTATGATATTAATAATTTGTTTTGTGTACAATGGCTGAAATTTTTCATGCTCGACCCATAGGCCTTCTTCATGCCTTAATGCGAAGAAAAACAAATTGCTCTCGGTTTCCTTATTGTGAAAATCCTTTTTTCGTGTGGTCGATTGGTTTACCCAGCCTAAAGAGATTTTTTCCTTCAGGAATTGTTTGTCATTACTTAATACAAGAAACATAACTCTATCCATTTCAACCCCACGATAAATTCCCTCCAAAACCATCTCAAACAATAGATTTAGATCTATATCTCCGGTAATTAAATTGCTGATATCCTGTAAAACCTGGAACTGGATTTGTTTTTTATCATGATGAACATTGTCTTCTTCTTCATTGTGGATCACGGCTTCTCTTGAAATGAATTTAGACGCATCATGCGCACCGAATTGTCTGGCAATTTTAATCGCTATATCAGTACTTTTCTTAATACGATTCTTGATCTTATCAACCGGCTCTCCGGTTAATTTTTCCAGTTTGTTCAGACAACTTCGGATTTCTTCTGATTCCCAGCCTGCATTTAAGGCTAAACTGATCTCACAACCCAAATGTACAATTTCAGTGCGAAGATTAGCCTTAGGATTAACGGTGCTTTCTTCAATCAGTCCGCCAAAATGCCAAGACTTGCTAAGCTTTTTGCTTAGTTCCACCAATGTAAAGCCTAACACTTTTTTTTCTGCATCATGAATAGAATATTGTTGATTATCGATCAGTTCAATTATTTGATCGGCCTGTTTACAGTCGGTACACCAGAAAGCAATATGCCCTATGTTTTGCAATAAAGCGGCAACAAATATTTCTTCCGGAAAACTATCTTTTATCAAAATGGACAGTTCTCTGGCTTGCACGGCAGAATGGATTGCCAGAGCAATTTCCTGATTGGCCCGTTCTTTGTGAGTAAACGACAAAATGGATTCAAAAAAAGAACAGGCAAGTGTTAATTCTCTGATTACCTCAGCGCCCAAAATAATGATAGCCCGCGACACCGTACTCATTTTTTGTTTAGACGGGTTATAGTATGGGCTATTGCCAACCTTTAGCAATTTGGCGGTAAGATTAGGATCTTGCAGAATGATTCCCGCAAGCTCCAATGCTCCTTTGTTTGAATCGTTGAGAGATTTATAGATACTGTGAGCAGTATTTGAAAATATCGGTAACTCTTGAACTCTTAACTTTTCAACCCAGTCATCAATTGTAAGCGACTGAGTCGAATGAGCTGGATCGTTTATCATTGACTACACAAAACCTCTAGACTATTTACATGCATTCAGATTAATTTACATGCTGATAATTGGGCGTTTCAAAAGCACATTCCGTGTGAATAAAAGCTGTTCCCGGCAACTAGTAATGAAACGAAATGAATGAGCGCCATCTGAGATTTACGCATATTTTTAATATAAAGCCCACTTTACCACAAATCATATAGCGGCAAAATGGGCTGTCATTTTGGTTATTTATTTAAAATACCAATGCCTTTAAGTAAATTAAGTGCTTCATTCAAAGGATAATCACGCAAACTTTTCTCGTCTCCATCCTTTTCATCAAGGTCCGGATTGTCCTTATCAATGGTTTTTTCTTCTTCCGGCTCCTTGGTTTCTTTTGGCTTTTCACCATTACCATTGGTTAAATGGTGAGTTAAATCCGCTTCTTTAATGGTTTCGAATTTGGCTTTTTCCAAAGATTCCAATTTTACTCTCGCCAGTTTAACATCGGGTTCGATGCCTTCTGCCTGGATTGAACGTCCGGAAGGTGTAAAATAACGCGCAGTCGTTAATTTGATAGCGGCGCCATTGCTAGTTGGAAGAATGGTTTGGACCGAGCCTTTACCAAATGACTTTTCACCCATAATAATGGCTCGTTTATGGTCTTGAAGCGCGCCAGCAACAATTTCAGAGGCTGAGGCTGATCCGCCATTGATTAAAACAACCATTGGCGCTCCGTTGATGACATCATTCGGAGTAGCATTAAATCTCATTTCCGAATTTTTAATTCTTCCCTCTGTAAAAACAATTAAACCGGATTCAAGAAAAGCGTCACTAACTTCAACAGCAGCATTTAACACTCCGCCCGGATTATTTCTCAAATCCAGAATCAGACCTTTAAGTTGCCCTTCATTTTCTTTTTTCAATTCATCAACGGCTTCATTTAGACTTTGACCGGTTGCTGACTGAAAACTGCTAATGCGAAGATAACCGTAATTTTTTTCAAGCAAGCGATGCTTCACACTTTTAACTTTAATAATTGCCCTGGTCAGGGTGAATTTTAATGGCGCTTCTTCGCCTTCACGCACCACAGTCAATATAATTTCAGTTCCGGGTTCGCCGCGCATGATTTTTACCGCTTCAGCCAGGGTCATCCCTTTTACCGGCTTGTCATCAAGACGTACTATCAAATCACCGGCTTTAATCCCTGCTTTATGTGCAGGAGTATCATCAATTGGCGAAACCACTTTGACAAAACCGTTCTCCATGCCGACTTCAATACCCAGGCCACCAAACTGACCAGTTGTACCTTCCTGTAATTCTTTATACTCTTCGTTTCCTAAATACGCTGAATGAGGATCCAAACCGGATAACATGCCGCGAATTGCATCTTCCAAAAGCTTTTTGTCGGAAACAGGCTCAACATAGTCCTGTTTGATTCTTCCAAAAATTTCTGTGAAGTTTCTTAATTCGTCAAAGGGTAGGGTTTGAGAATCGTCAGACTTAGTCGAAACTGACGTATCCTTGGTATCCTTTTCAGCAAGAACGTTGCTGCATAGGCTTATGCTTACGCCTAAAAGGAATCCGGCCAGTAATATTAAAATGTTTCTTTGTTTTTGCATTTGTTTTAAAACTCCAACAACGTATTTTCTGTATAAATTATTCTTTGACTGGTTTTCTACACCAATGTTCTGGGTCAACCGGCCTGCCTTTTATCCGTATTCCAAAATATAACGCCGGCTCTGCTCGTCCACCACTACGGCCAACCGAAGCCAAAGTATCGCCGGCCGATACTCGTTCACCCACGGTTTTGTATAAATTTTGATTAAAAGCATACAAAGTCATGTAACCTTTACCATGATCAACAATCACCATCAAACCATAACCGCGTAACCAATCGGCATAAACCACCCGGCCAGGAGCAACAGCATGTATTTCCGCCCCTTCTCTGGCGCTAATGACTGCTCCATCCCATTTGGTTTCAAATCTTCGGCTTCCAAATCTTTGCGATAACATGCCTTTTACAGGCCAGGGCAACTGACCCTGCATTTCGTAAAATGAATATTGCAATATAGATTCATTATCAGGTTTTTGCTGCTTTTTTTCCGGAGCAGGCTCAGATTGTTGACTCTGCTCTATTAAATGCTCTTCAGGCTGGTGATTATTTACAATCTGAGGCGCAGAAGATTCCTGAGTTGCATTATCATCAGTATTTTGTAATGAAGCCAGCAATGCAGTTAATTTTTTCTCATCTCCCTCCAATCTTTCCATTTGTTCTTTTTTAGACAGGTAGTCGATGTTGAGTTGAGCCAACAACTTTTCCCGCTGATTTTTAAGCGATTGCATTTCATTAGTTTCTTGTTGCTTCTGTTCTAACGTTGTTTGTAGCAATTGATTTTCTGTGTCTTTTTGAGCTTGCAATTTTTGCAAAGTATTAAAATCTTCATTTATCACCAACAATTTTTGTAAACGAGCTTTCGCAATATAATCATGATATTTCAACATTCGACCGGATAAGGCTGGATCGTAATGGTTAAGCAAGACTTTTAAACCTGCCTGACTGCCAATGACATAGAAAGATTTAATTAATCCTGCTAGAGCGTGTTGCTGGGTTTGTATATTTTTCTGGGTAGCTGAAACCTTATCACGCACTATTTTTAAATTCTCTTCTTGTTTTTTGATTTCCTGTTTAATTTCAAATAAAGAATTTACTAATTCTCCATATTGTTTTTCCAGTTTTTTTAACTGTTCGTACTGCACTGACTTTTCAGCAGTCAGCGAGTTAAGTTCAGTCTTAACCTGTTGAATTTTAGACTGAACTTCAGTTAATTCTCTTTTTTTTTCATTTTCTGCAGCAACTGCGGAAAAAGCAATGGTAGCGATGAAAAAACTGAAAAAACAAACAGCCAATTTCATGCGTATTAAATTAAGGGACGTCCAGTCATTTCCTTTGGTTGTTCTATACCCAGAATTGACAACATGGTTGGAGCTATATCCGCCAGACTGCCGCCGGCTTGCAAAGGTTTTTGACCGCCGATATAAACAAGAGGCACAAAGTTTGTGGTATGCGCAGTATGTGGCTGCTTTGTAACAGGGTCTACCATCTGTTCAATATTACCGTGATCAGCTGTCAACAAGATTTGTCCGCCAATTTTGTTGATGGCGACAACTATTTTTTGCAAACAGCTATCAATTACTTCTACAGCTTTAATGGCCGCATCAAGTTTACCGGTATGGCCTACCATGTCGCAGTTGGCGTAATTGCAAATAATGACATCATATTGACAATCCTGAATAGCATTTACCAAATGCTCCGTCACTTCAGGCGCGCTCATTTCAGGTTGCAAATCATAAGTCTTAACCTTTGGTGAAGGCACTAAAATTCGATCTTCACCAGGAAAAGCCGCATCTCTGCCGCCATTTAGAAAAAAAGTAACATGAGCATATTTTTCCGTTTCCGCCAAACGTAATTGCTTCAGTCCTTGATTAGACAAGACTTCACCTAAACAATTACGTACTTCAATTGAAGGATAGGCAACGGGATAAGTAAAGTTTTCGTGGTATTCGGTTAAAGTGGCAAAATAGCCTTGATAATTCTCATAATTCCTATCGAATTTGTCAAAATCGTGGTTAGTGATGGCTTGCGAAATTTCTCTGGCGCGGTCCGCTCTAAAATTCATGAATACAATTGAGTCATCTTTATCCAATTTAATGGATTGACCATTTTCATCTAAAATAACTGTTGGGGAAACAAATTCGTCAGTTTCTTCACGTTGATAGGCAGCATCTAAGGCCTCCAAAGCCGACCGGCTGGCATGTTGCGCCTCACCTTTGACGATCAAGTTATAGGCAAGTTCCACCCTTTCCCAACGATTATCTCTATCCATTGCGTAAAAACGGCCACAAATCGAAGCTATTTGCCCTACGCCCAATTTCCTGAAAGTATTTTCAGCAAGTTTCAGTGATGCTTCCGCAGATTTTGGGGGAACGTCTCTGCCATCCAAAAAACCATGCAGATAAATTTTTTTAAGTCCCCGTTTTGCTGCTAATTCGATCATACCCATTATTTGAATTTCATGGCTATGAACACCGCCAGGTGATAATAAACCCATAATATGCAAAGATTTATCTTTATTTAGTGCTTCATCTACCGCTTTGCATAATACGGGATTATCAAAAAATAAGCCTTTTTCAATTTCGTAACTGACTCTTGATAACTCTTGACGCAATAAACGACCACTGCCAATATGCAGATGTCCAACCTCGGAATTTCCCATTTGATCACTAGGCAAGCCAACGACTTCCCCTGAACAGTCAAGTGCAGTCATAGGATAATCCTGCTGTAAGCTATCCCAACAAGGGGTTGAAGCTAAAGCAATTGCGTTACTATCACGTTCCTTGCTGATGCCAAAGCCGTCAAGAATTAAAAGTAATAAAGGTTTTGGTCGATTCGCCATTCTAAAACTCCACATTGGTATAACGGATGTTAAATTAAGTTATGTCTATACTTAAGCTTTTATCAATATATTTCTATGTTTACGCCAAAGCAAAGGAGTTAGCGGGGTTTGGCATCTGGCAGGGATGCCAATATCAGGGTTACATTGACGTATTGACGGCATCCCTGACCGGCCCGATTTCACGCTTCGGGGAAATTCATTATAAATGATACATGCCAATTGATTGTTAAGGGCTTAATTTTATTCAGACAGTCTAATAAATTACTTGTTCCCATAAAAGATCCTTGATCAAAAAAGCGTACTCTGTTAGATTTGTAACCCTTTTTGCGATAATACGGGCAATTCACATCAATTGCTTTATATATTATAGCAGTTGGTATATGTAGGGATAGCGTGAAAATGCCATAAAAACTGAACTTTTATCACAGACGATCAACTTTTAATATGGAACACTCCAACGATTTTATTCTCTACGATGACAGCGAAATAAATCGTGCATCGCGATGCTTAAAAGCTATGTCACATCCTCTACGTCTTAAAATTCTTTGTGTTTTGGGTAACAATTCAATCAGTGTTCAGGATTTAGTTGAATTAGTTGGAACGAGTCAAAGCAACATTTCCCAACATTTAGCTATTTTGAGAAGCAAAGGCATACTCGACTACAAAAAAATAGCTAATCGGGTTTACTATTATATAGATGATGAACGTGTGATCGATTTAATACAAATGATGCGCGGTATTTTTTGCGGGAAATAATCATTACTTTAACCTAACAATAAACCAATCAAATGGATCAATATATAGAGTTTGCCACCAACCATTATCTGCTTGTATTCGCTTTGATTTGCGTTATTTTTCTGCTTGTTCAAGATATTTTGTCCAATTCATTTACTAAGCATGCAAATATTTCGCCAATGGTGGCAGTAGCAAAAATGAACAATGAAGATACAATTGTCATAGATGTTAGAGAGCCAAATGAATTCATTAAAGGCCATATTGAAAATGCACTTAATATCCCTTTAAATAAGCTTGAAGAAAAACTTCCGGAATTAGAAAAAAATAAAAACCATCCTCTAATAGTTGTATGTCAAACAGGGGGGCGCTCTCCATCTGCATGTAAAATTTTGACCAAAGCGGGTTTTAATCAGGTATTTAATATGCAGGGCGGCATGCAATCATGGGAAGATAATAAATTACCCATTAAAATTACCAGCACTAACAAAGACTAACTTAACCAATCAGGAACCAATGTCATGTCAGAATTAAACGATGTAGCCGGAAAGCAATTTGCCATTCAAAAGTTGTATACCAAGGATTTGTCATTTGAATCCCCTAACGCCCCAAAAGTTTTTACCAGTAAATGGGAACCATCCATTAATTTTAATTTGGGCACTAATGCAACTCCTCTTGAAAGTCCTTTATATGAAGTGAATCTGACGATTACCGTCACTGTGAAAATTGAAGAAAGTACTGCTTATTTGGTTGAAGTCAATCAATCCGGAATTTTTGCCGCAGAAGGATTTAACGAATCGGAACTTGGTCCTCTTCTAGGCAGTTTTTGTCCGAATATTCTTTTTCCTTATGCAAGGGAGGTTATTTCCGATCTGGTTAACAAAGGTGGGTTCCCCCCATTAATTTTGGCCCCTGTCAATTTTGACGCGCTATATTTTCAACAAGTCCAACAAGCTCAAGTAAACGCTGATTCTCCAACCTTAAATTGATTTGAATGCCAAGATCCATCAGTGTATTAGGTGCAGGTTCTTGGGGGACGGCGTTAGCTCTGTTGGCCGCCAGAAACGGATGCGACACACTGTTGTGGACTCACAATCAACAACAATTCGAACTACTTAGCCAGCAAAGAGAAAATCAGCGATACCTTCGCGGATTTCTCTTCCCGCAAAAACTAAAGGTAACTGCCAGCTTAGATGAGGTAGTTACCTTTAGTCCGCTATTGCTGATTACTGTTCCAAGCCACGCATTTAAAGCAACCCTGCAAAAAATAAAACCATGCCTGTCCGACGAACCGCAAATTGCTTGGGCAACTAAGGGGTTTAACTCGGAAAATGGTTCATTGATGAGTGAAGCGGTATCCGAAGTGCTAGGCGGGCTCGTCAAAAAAGCAGTCTTATCCGGTCCAACTTTTGCCAAAGAAGTTGCTGCGGATTTGCCAACGGCCATTACCATAGCGTCTGAATCTGAAAATTTAATTAGTCAACTTAGCGATATTTTACATAATCAACGATTTAGAACTTATTCCAGCACGGATATTATTGGTGTCCAAGTGGGAGGCGCCAGCAAAAACGTGTTAGCGATAGCCGCTGGGATTGCTGATGGCCTGGGTTTTGGCGCCAACACACGAGCAGCATTAATTACCCGTGGCTTAACTGAAATAATGCGTTTGGGCATTAAAATGGGTGGGCAGTCTGATACTTTTATGGGGTTGACCGGATTAGGAGATTTGATACTGACTTGTACCGACAATCAATCCAGAAACCGCCGTTTTGGTTTGGCCCTGGGACAGGGACATAATCGACAAAATGCAATGCTTGAAATTGCCCAAGAAATCGAAGGCATCTCTGCCGCTAAAGCAGCCTATGGCTTAGCGAAGAAATTTAACATTGAAATGCCGATAACCGAACAGGTCTACAATGTGCTTTTTAAAGACATGAGTCCGGAAATTGCTGTCAACAATCTGCTGACTCGAGAAAAAAAATCCGAAATTTAAATCTTTTCATTCTTAATGATCTTAACATTCCGTATTAACCTAATCTAACAAACGTTAAAAATTGCACTTCGAATAACTCGTTGCAAGCTAATTCTCATTAATCAATTATTTGTCCGTTTCTTTCTAGGTTCAACGCTTGAACGAATAGATTTGTTCAGAAGCTCCCTAAATTTGCAAACCCGGACTCCATCCGGAAACGCAACGTCGTTTGAGGTATTTGTCAGTATCAATTAACTCTTAAGTGGTTAACTGGGAGACTTAGGCAAATACAGATATCTATTCGGCCAAGTTGCTTCAAATAACCGTAGAAATTTTATTAAAAAAACTCTAATCAAAAAATCCAGGTTTTAGGAAATCGCCATAAAACAATAAAATAATTATGTTTTACATAAAAAACACCTATTAACTTTTTGAAATATAGAGGTTTATTTTTTGGTGGTTTTAGCTAAATTTTCATGCCTGAATTTACTTCCTAAGTCATTGTAGAAAAAGAAAGAATTTAATTTAAACACCTCTTGACTAAGCGGCTTTAGAAAACTATAGTGACGCTAAGTGGGGGAAAGTGGAAATTTATGGATAATAATGGAAATTTAGAGGTATATTTTGTTTCGAGGCATAAGTTCAATTAATTTAGATGCGAAAGGACGCATTGCAATTCCGACTAAATATCGGGATGAATTGCAAGAGTGTTGCGAGTGTCAATTAATTTTAACGGTAGCTGTAGATGAAAAATGTGTGGGTGAACCAGGCTGTCTTTGGCTTTACCCTCTGCCGGAATGGGAAAAACTGGAACAAATTATCAGTAAGTTGCCAACTCTAAACAAAATGGCTGGGAAGCTTAGAAGATTTTTAATCGGTAATGCTACTGAATGCGAAATGGACAATCAGGGGCGCTTGCTATTACCTGAAAAATTACGCGAATTTGCAAATCTGGAAAAACATCTTGTTTTGATTGGTCAGTTAAATAAATTTGAGATATGGAATGAAGCGGCCTGGGAGCAAAAAGAACAGGATTGGCTTCAAGGCAATGACAATGACGGATTGGAAGAACTTGGTTCTTTGTCATTTTGACAAAAATGACTAAACATCTACCGGTTTTGTGTTGGGAAGCAATTGAACAACTTAACATAAGGCCGGATGGCGTCTACGTCGATTGCACATTTGGCAGAGGCGGACATAGTGGTGAAATACTTAAAAGATTGAACGGTTCGGGAGTCTTATTAGGGCTTGATAGGGATACTGAAGCAACTAACAGTCTCGAAGCAAAACAATTACTAGTTGATGAGCGATTTACGCTTCATCACAGACGATTCTCAGAACTGGCTGTAGTGATTGATCAATTGGGTTACATAGGGAAAGTTAACGGGATTTTAATGGATTTAGGCGTTTCGTCCCCCCAACTTGACAATTCGGAGCGTGGATTTAGTTTTTTAAAAGAAGGCCCGCTTGATATGCGTATGGATTTTAGCCGCGGTCTAACCGCCTCGCAATATCTTGAGCAGGTGGAAGAACAGGAATTAGCCAGAGTAATTTTCGAATTTGGTGAAGAACGGTTTGCCAGACGAATAGCCAACGCAATTGTGGAATATCGCAGAAAACAGCCACTGCTTACCACATTGCAACTAGCAAAATTGATTGAAGACTGTATTCCGTTTCGTGATAAGCATAAACATCCTGCCACCAGAACATTTCAGGCAATCAGGATAGCAATTAATCAGGAACTGGAAGAAATATCCAGTGGATTAAAGCAGTCGATTGAGGTTTTGGAGTCACAGGGGCGCTTGGTGGTTATATCGTTCCACTCACTTGAAGACAGAATAGTGAAGCGCTTTATTAGAAATGAATCCGGTGCAAAATACTCACCAGGAAAACTGCCAATTAAAGAACAAGACTTGCCTCAAGGGCAGTTAAAAAAAATAGGTAAGTCGATACGCGCAAACCCGCAGGAAGTACAAGAAAATCCAAGAGCGCGCAGTGCTGTAATGAGAGTGGCGGAGAAAATCTAATGGCGACAGCGAAAAATCTATTATTGTCTTTTTTGGTTTTAGCTCTCTTGCTTTCCGCCATTGCAGTGATTTACAGCAAATATCAGTCACGTTTGTTGTTTATAGACATTCAAAAAAAAGAAAAAGAACTTGATGACTATGAAGTGGAATGGGGGCGGCTACAGCTGGAATTGACCACTCTCACCGAAGAAAACCGAGTAGAAATTGAAGCCAGAAACCGCTTGTTTCTGACTTTACCGGCCCAGGACAAAATAATTTACATAAAACCGTAAATGAGAATATTGACCGAAACAAGAGCTTCCGCCCATAGTCATGGCGACTTCGTCGTCAGAAGAAAGCTTTTGCTGTCTGTCATGTTGCTATCCATGTTGGTTCTAGTGGCGCGCGCAGTGTATTTGCAAATACTGAATAAAGATTTTTTGCAGGATAAAGGAGAAATGCAACATGTAGGCACTGTTGACGTTTCGGCATATAGAGGTCAAATTCTGGATAGAAATGGCGAACCTTTGGCAATTAGTACTCCGGTTCAATCAATCTGGGTAAATCCACGGCAATTGAAAGATAGCGAGCAAGATAAAATTGAGCAAATGGCAAGAATTCTATCCATACCTGAATTCGAATTAAAGGCCATATTAAAAAAAGATGCAGAAAAACGTTTTCTATATTTGAAAAGACAAATTAATCCTGATCTTGCAGAAAAAGTTAAGGGGCTTGACATCACAGGAGTCTATTTTGAACGGGAATTTAAACGTTTCTATCCGGCAGGAGCGGTATCGGGCCACTTATTAGGCTTTAACAACATTGATGATGTCGGGCAAGAAGGCTTGGAACATGGCTATGAGCAAATTTTGCGAGGCAAGATTGGGAAAAAGCAAGTCATCAAAGATGGCAAAGGCCAAATCATCAAAGATGTGGAAAACATTGAACAAGCTGAAGCCGGGCACAATTTGATTCTAACCATAGATCAACGTATTCAATATCTGGCCTATCGTGAACTGCAAAATGCCATGATTCAAAATAAAGCGCATTCCGCCTCATTGGTAGTCCTGGATGCAAAAAACGGGGATGTACTGGCTTCTGTCAGTCAACCGGCATTTAACCCAAACAACAGGAAAGAATTAACGAGTAATCGTTACCGTAACCGGGCCATGATGGATAGTTTTGAACCCGGTTCTACAGTTAAACCCTTTGTTGTCGCCGCAGCATTAGATGGTGAATATATTGATCCGAATGTCTCAATAGAAACTCATGGCGTTTACATGTTAGGCCACCATCCTGTTAAAGATATTCACAATTATGGCACTTTAGATTTAACTCACGCCCTACAAAAATCCAGCAATATAGCCATGACGAAAATAGCTATGACTATGCCGGCAGACTATTTTTGGGGGGTATATAACAAGCTGGGATTTGGAGAATCCGCCGGGGTTGGGTTTCCAGGGGAAACAAGCGGCGCACTTTTGGACTATCAGAACTGGCATGAATTAGATCAAGCCGTTTTATCGTTCGGATATGGTGTTTCCACATCAATACTGCAACTTGCCAGAGCATATACAGCTTTGGCGGATGATGGCGTAGTTCACTCCGTTACTTTACTGAAACGTGATGAAGATCCTGACGCCAAACGTATTTTTAAACCGGAAACTGCCAGAAAGGTCAGGGAAATGCTGGAACATGTTATCAGCAAGGATGGCACAGCTTATCTCGCCAGAGTAGAAGGTTATAGAGTAGCAGGTAAAACCGGCACCGTTAAAAAAGCTGCTGTCGGAGGATACGCAGAAGATAAGTATATTTCGGTTTTCGTAGGAATGGCGCCTGCCAGTAATCCACGGTTTATTATTGCGATCATGGTTGATGAACCGACATCGGGACAATATTACGGCGGCTTGGTTGCGGCGCCGGCTTTTGCAAAAGTGATGGCGGGAGCTTTGCGGGTTTATGGAGTGGAGCCTGATGGTATGGACAATATGCACCTTCTATTGAGCAAACAATGAAACTGTCTGAATTACTAGAAGGCCTGATCAATAATAGCCAAGCTGATTTTGAAATCAGCGGTGTGGAGTTGGATAGCCGTCATATCAACAATGGTGATGTATTTATTACCAGCAAAGGCGCTAACTATCATGGCTTGGCATATGTTGACCAGGCAATCGCCAACGGCGCTAAGGCAATCATATATGATCCTGAAACTGTAAATTTTGATTATCAACCCGTAGCCGGGGTTCTCCATATTGCTTTAACAGGGTTGGAAAAAAATTTAGGGGCTATTGCCGCGAAATTTTACGGTTTCCCTTCCCAAAAATTAGAAGTAATAGGAGTGACTGGAACTAATGGTAAAACTTCTTGCAGTCAATTTATTGCTCAAAGTTT
>CAVUMJ010000219.1:0-26040 GCA_963741375.1 uncultured Pseudomonadota bacterium | reverse complement strand
ACGACCCGCAGGCTTTGAATCTGGCAGCCCATCAGTTGGAAACCGATTTAAGGACTATTCCGGGCCTGGGCGGCATTGCTTCCAGCGCGGCGCTGATACGCCCGGAAATTGTAGTCAACCCGGACACCGCCCGCGCTGCCGACCTGGGCATCACAACCGCGCAAATTGCCGAAACCCTGCGCATCGCCACCATTGGCGATTATGACTGGGCCTTATCCAAACTCAACCTTAGCCAGCGGCAAGTGCCTATCGTAGTCAGACTGGCGGAAGCCGCCCGCCATGACTTGCCTACACTGCAACGGCTGACGGTGAGTAACGGCAGCCGCCCTATCATGTTGGGGCAAGTGGCAAATCTGCAATTAGCCAATGGCCCGGCGGTGATAGATCGTTACGATAGAACCCGCAACATCAATTTTGAAATTGAACTATCCGGCATGCCGCTGGGTGACGTGGCCAATGCCGTGGCGGCTCTGCCCAGCCTGCAAAACCTGCCTGCCGGGGTGAAACAGATCAATATTGGCGATGCGGAGATGATGGGCGAGTTATTCAGCAGCTTTGGCATGGCAATGCTGACCGGGGTGTTGTGTGTTTTTATAGTGCTGATCCTGTTATTCAAAGATTTTATCCAGCCCGCCACTATTTTAACCGCCCTGCCGCTATCCTTTGGCGGCGGTTTTGTGGCCTTGCTGCTGGCCGGCAAAAGCTTCTCCATGCCATCGCTGATCGGTCTGGTGATGCTAATGGGCATTGCCACCAAAAATTCGATATTGCTGGTGGAATATGCCATTGTCGCTCGCCGCGACCACGGCATGAACCGCTTCCAGGCCTTGATGGACGCATGCCACAAGCGCGCCAGACCCATCGTCATGACCACCATCGCCATGGGTTTCGGCATGCTGCCCATCGCCATCGGCAGCGGCGAAGCCGACTCCTCCTTCCGCAGCCCAATGGCAATCGCCGTCATCGGCGGTCTGGTCACCTCCACTCTGCTCAGCCTGCTGGTGATACCGGTGGCTTATACTTATCTGGATGATATGAAGGCCTGGATGTTGAAGGTTTGGCGGAAGCTGGTGGGAGATAAGCGAGGTGCTTCTTTGACTGATGGCATGAGGATTGGAGATGGGCTATAGGTTACAGAGCTGGAGAGTGTAAATCTTTTACCTACACCTTGCCATTATTTTGTGACTTATTGTTGCGGGAAACTTTCTAATGCAAAAAACGATTTGGTGCTTAAATTGGCTGTTGTTTCAAATGTAACTATTATAGTGGCCTATAATTTAGGTGGAAACATGCCGATAAAAACGCCTTTAATGCAATTTTAGCAAATATACCAAATCGTCCTCCCTACCAGAGGGCTAGATATAAATGCTGCGCGTAGGTTTGATCTCGTCTAGAATTCACTGACCGTAAACAACAACCAGAGATATTGCCAGTTCAATCCTGCAAAATCCGTTGTTCTAATTCCGCAACGCGTTTTTCAAGCTCTTCCAAACGATTGCGGGTTTTAGCCAGCACAGCTTTTTGTACCTCAAACTCCTCGCGGCTAACCAAATCTAATCTGGATAGAGCACTCTGCAACAATGCATGCAGATTTTTTTCTATATCATCTTTAAGATGATTAAATGAAGGCGGCAGGGCATTGGCAATGCGGTCTGCGATATTATCAAAAGACTTAGGATCAATCATGGGAATTATTCTCCGTCAATAAATGGATTGGGAACGGATTCGTGTTCGCGGCATATTTTCTCGGTATCCTCACGATCCAAAGGTTGTTCAGTCAATTTGCACAAATAATGGTTCTCCTGTACGGAAAAAAATTTGCAAGAGCGGCACAGTCCAAAACTTTTAGAGTGATTAACTTTTTGCAAAACCTTTAATGTGGCCATTAAGGCTTCACCAATGTTATCAAACTCCTGACGACTTATTTTGTCTTCCGCCTGAATAAAAATATCCAGGGGTTTTAGCTCATCAATTAATTTTTCACCCGCTTCGGTCAGGCTTAAATGTACTATTCTGCCATCATCACTATCTATGTTTTTCTCAAGATAATGTTTTCGTTCCAGAATTTGAATGGATTGTGAGACAGTTCCTTTGGTTAAACCCAAATATTCTGCAACTGCCGCGTGGGTATTGCTATATTTATTACATTTAGCCAAATATTCAAGTACCTGACCATGAACCGGTTGCAAACCAATAGCCGCGTACTTTTTCCGTTCTTCAGAACGCAATAATGAACTGATTCTTTCAATCAGTTTAAACGTCTCTAATTCGTGCATGGTTTTATTCTAACACAAGCTGCCGTATTATGATCCTAGAAACCGCAGCTGACCGCTTATGAGCATCAAACAACTTTGCAGTATCAAAATGTTAGTATTATTAGAGAATTTACCTTTTTGGTTCAGCCGCTACACATCCGATAGCACCTTTTTCCGGCTGCCTGACTGTGTTACTTTTCCCTTGCAGGGAATGGTCATGCGCGGAAAAAGCGCCTTGTCAGTCAACCGGAAAAAGGCACTCTCGAATGTGCCCAACTGCGGTTTCTAGGATGATCGAAAACACCTAACCGCTTAGCGGCAAAGCGTGCATTTCACTAACATTTCCGAGAATTTTTCGGCGATGGAATTTGACCGGTAATAGATTTAAAAAGCCGTCATTTTTCGGCGTTATTTTCTTTAGCCATAACTCTTATTAGATAAACTGGAGTACATCATGAACAAAATTTCAGTCTTAAACCCGGTAGTAGAGATCGATGGTGATGAAATGACCCGCATCATCTGGCGGTTTATCAAGGAGAAATTGATTTTACCTTACCTGGATATCCAGCTTGATTATTACGACCTTGGCATCAGCAATCGCGATCAAACTGATGATCAAGTGACTTCCGCAGCAGCCCAGGCTATCAAAAAATATGGTGTCGGCATTAAATGCGCCACCATTACTCCTGATGAAGCGCGGGTTGCCGAATTCAATCTGAAAAAAATGTACAAATCTCCAAATGGGACTATCCGCAACATTCTGGATGGCACGGTATTTCGCGAACCCATTATCTGCAGAAATATTCCGCGCCTGGTGCCTAACTGGACTCAACCCATTTGTATTGGCCGTCATGCCTACGGCGATCAATATCGCGCTACTGACTTTGTCACTAAGGGCAAGGGCAAGCTTTGCATTAGTTTTAAACCTGATGACGGCGGCGCCGAACAAAGCTATGAGGTTCATCACTTTCAGGGAGATGGCGTGGCGCTGGCAATGTTTAACACCGACGAGTCTATCAGCGGCTTTGCCCGCAGTTGTTTTAACGTCGCGCTGGACAAAGGCTGGCCTTTATATCTATCAACTAAAAACACCATACTTAAACAGTACGACGGACGTTTCAAGGATATTTTTGAAGCCATTTATCAGCAAGAATTCAAGCAGCAATTTAGCGAACAGGGGATTAGCTACGAACACAAACTCATTGATGACATGGTGGCTAGTGCGCTGAAATGGAACGGCGCTTTTGTTTGGGCCTGCAAAAACTACGATGGCGACGTGCAATCCGACACCGTGGCGCAGGGCTTCGGTTCTTTGGGCTTGATGACTTCCACATTAGTCACCCCGGATGGTAAAACTATGGAAGCAGAAGCCGCGCACGGCACTGTCACCCGCCATTATCGGCAGCATCAACAAGGTAAAAGCACTTCTACCAATCCCATCGCTTCCATTTTTGCCTGGACTCGCGGCTTGGCTTTCCGCAGCAAGCTGGACAACAATGCTGAGTTACATAATTTTTGCACAACTCTTGAGAAAATTTGTGTGGAAACCGTGGAGTCAGGTTTAATGACCAAAGATCTGGCGCAATGTATTTACGGCAATGAGCTCAACGAGTCGCATTATTTAAACACGGAAGCTTTTCTGGAAGTTTTGCAAAACAATCTGGAAAAAGCTTTGAATTAGGAGGCTCGAAAAATTGCTCTTCGTCAGGATCGCGACTGAATGGATGCAGGCGCCTAGAGCAACGCAGGAGCGGTTGCCGATAGCGAAAGGTGTCGATATAAAGCGACACCTTTTTCGTAGGCAGCTGAACTTGTTTAACTGCAATTTTAGATGGGTTGCGCTGAGTACTTTTCAAGTCGCTGCCGCTCTACCCATCCTGCAAAATGAAATCGGAATAAAACCTTATCCGTAGAAACTACGCTTGTCGATCTGCAAATTTTAGGATTTACAACAAAATCAAATATGCCGGTAAATATCCCCGCCTTCTTCTAAAAATTGTTTGGATTTTTCGTCCATGCCTTCCAACAAGGCTTCTTGTTCCGCTATACCTCTCTCCGCAGCATAATCGCGGACATCCTGGCTGATTTTCATTGAACAGAAATGCGGCCCGCACATGGAACAAAAATGCGCAACTTTGGCTGATGCCTTGGGCAAAGTTTCATCATGGAAAGACCGGGCTTTTTCCGGGTCCAGGGAAATATTAAACTGATCTTCCCAACGAAACTCGAAACGGGCTTTAGACATGGCGTTATCACGGATTTGTGCGCCGGGATGCCCCTTAGCCAGATCAGCAGCATGCGCAGCAATTTTATAGGTTACGATACCTTCCCGAACATCCTGTTTATTCGGCAGCCCCAAATGTTCTTTCTGAGTAACGTAACAAAGCATGGCGCAACCATACCAGCCGATGTTGGCGGCGCCAATAGCCGAGGTAATATGGTCGTAACCGGGGGCGATATCAGTCGTTAAAGGCCCTAAGGTATAAAAAGGCGCTTCATCGCAATCTGCTAATTGTTTTTCCATGTTTATTTTAATCATCTGCAGCGGCACATGACCAGGGCCTTCTATCATGGTTTGAACATCATGTTTCCAGGCAATTTGGGTCAGTTCGCCCAAGGTTTCCAGTTCGCCAAATTGCGCAGCATCATTGGCGTCATAAATTGAACCCGGACGCAAACCGTCACCCAATGAAAATGACACATCGTAAGCTTTCATGATTTTACAGATGTCTTCAAAATGCGTATATAAAAAGCTTTCCTTATGATGAGACAAACACCATTTGGCCATAATGGAGCCGCCGCGGGATACAATACCCGTCAAGCGTTTGGCTGTTAACGGCACATGGTGCAGACGCACACCGGCATGTATGGTGAAATAATCCACACCCTGTTCAGCCTGTTCAATCAAGGTATCGCGGAAAATTTCCCAAGTCAGTTCTTCCGCCTTGCCATCGACTTTTTCCAAAGCCTGATAAATCGGCACGGTGCCAATCGGCACGGGAGAGTTTCGCAATATCCATTCACGGGTTTCGTGAATATTTTTGCCGGTGGACAAATCCATAATGGTATCGCCGCCCCAGCGTATTCCCCACAGCATTTTTTCCACTTCTTCCTCTATGGAAGAAGTAACTGAAGAATTTCCCAGGTTACCGTTGATTTTCACCAGAAAATTCCGGCCTATGATCATTGGCTCCAGCTCCGGATGATTAATATTGGCAGGAATAATTGCGCGGCCTCTGGCGACTTCGGAACGCACGAACTCGGGTGTGATCACTGCCGGGATGGATGCCCCGAACGAGAAACCGGGATGTTGTCCCTGATAACTGTTTCGCATGGCGTCTATATTTTGATTCTCGCGTATGGCGATAAACTCCATTTCCGGGGTGATAATGCCTTGGCGGGCATAGTGCATCTGGGTGACATTTTTTCCGGCTTTGGCGCGGCGAGGTTGACGTATGTGTTCAAAGCGCAAATGCTTGGTAGCCTGATCATTAAGGCGTTCACGGCCATAATCAGAACTTGGCCCATTCAAGAGTTCCGTATCGCCGCGTTCTGTAATCCAGCTGCCACGGATACTGCCCAGGCCTTTATGAAGATTCACATCAACATTAGCATCGGTATAAACACCGGAGGTGTCGTAAACATATAGCGGCGGGTTGGTTTCGGCGCCAAATTGCGCAGGCGTGTCCGACAGCGTAATTTTGCGCATAGGCACTTTGATATCAGGACGGCTGCCTTGGATATAAACTTTCTCGGAAGCTGGGTAAGAGTCTATTCTTAGACTGGAACTATTATCTGCGGTAATTTCTTGACGGACAGCGCTCATACTTAACTCCAATTTTCAAATTACAACGAGCGCAGGTAAGAACTGGCTTTCCTACGCCGGTATTAACCGGTTCAGGTTCAAAGGGTTTTTCTCAGCCATTGTCAATTGAAGGCTCAACAATAGCACCCCTAGCCTTTTAGTAATGTAGCTAAGTAGCGTAACTACAGTCCGGATATGAAATGCCCCGGATGCCTACACTTAACGTCATTAACCTATTAGTGGTCGAAAAGCATATCTGATAATTTAATAAATTGCAACTTAATTACTTAAACTATTTGCTATAAAACCCTTATAAAACAATAGTTTTTTGCTCTAATTTCTTGACAAACAAAGCCTTCCGGTTTTAATTTTAATCACATTCCAACTCTCTAATTTTAGATCGCCTCATTGAGGCTTCGCCAAATATCGATCGAATTTTTAGCGCAAAACCATTACAAACTCCTGATATGATAAGCTATCGAAATAAACCATCGGAAAATGAACAATTCGGAGATGAATGAGCAGCGGCAATATAGTCGTTTTGATTGCGGTTTTGCCCGTTTCTTTAGCGAACGTAGTCAATTGAATGGCGAGCAAAAATCAGATTTTGAGGCGCTATTATTAGAACTTTCCGCACAACTTGCCAGCGGCCATAGCTGCTTACATCTCAGTCAGGATGAGCAGAATCTAGCTACCTCTTCCGGCCTAGCTTCAAATGACGCTTTGACGCCTTTGATTATCGATCAAAACCGGCTTTATACTCATCGCTATTGGTCTTATGAACAGCGGCTGGCAAAACAACTGATTACAATTAGCCGGCAAAACTTTATCATAGCCTACGCAGATGCATTGCTTGACAGATATTTTCCGCTAATTGGTGACGAAATAAACTGGCAAAAACAAGCGGCATTGTCTGCTATCACCCAAGGCCTGACCATTATTACCGGCGGCCCGGGTACCGGTAAAACTACCACTGTAGTTAAGATTCTAGCCGTGCTTCAAGAGATTGCCGACCATACCCTGCATATTGCTTTAGCGGCGCCGACAGGCAAGGCTGCCATGCGTCTTGAAGAGTCTATTGTGTTAAACAAAGCGGCTTTGCCTTGCCGGGAAAGCATCAAACAGTGCATACCTGAAAAAGTCAGCACCATTCACAGGCTACTCGGCGCCAAACCGCCTTCGCCTTATTTTCATCATAATCCTGACAACCCGTTACCGCATGACCTGCTGGTGATTGACGAAAGCTCCATGGTGGATTTGGCTTTAATGAGCAAACTTGTTGACGCCATCAAACCAGGCGGCAGGCTGATTTTACTGGGTGACAAAGATCAGCTGGCTTCGGTTGAATCCGGTGCGGTATTAGCCGATGTCACGCTAGGCATGACTGATCATACTGTGGAGCTATTGAAATCTCACCGCTTTATGGGCAATATTAAACAACTGGCTGACGCAGTCAACCGGCAGGATGCCGAATCTGCCTGGGATATACTGAACAGTGGCGCAAAAGATGTTTTTATTCTTAAATCGGACCCCCTGGATTATATAGTTGAAAACTATCAAAACTATTTGGAGCTAATGAGCAAATCTGCTGATTTTTCTCAGATTTATACAGCATTTAACCGTTTCAAGGTGTTATGCTGCAACCAGCAGGGCCGAAATTCAGTCATGGATATCAATGCCAGAGTTGAGCATGAATTAGCAAGGCTGAATAAAATCCATTTAACAGGGCAATGGTATCCAGGCAGACCGGTCATAGTTACCGCCAACAATCCTGCTTTACAGATCTTCAATGGCGACATAGGCATTTGTCTGCCGGACCCGGACAACCGGGAGCGGTTACGAGTGTTTTTTTACCGGGGCGACGGTAGCATCAAAGCAATCCAGCCCGCTCGATTAAATTCCTGCCAAACGGTGTTTGCCATGACCATTCATAAAAGCCAAGGCTCTGAATTTGAACGCGTGCTGATTATGTTGCCGGAAAAATATAATTCCGTACTGAGCAAAGAACTTTTATATACAGCAATTACCCGCGCTAAATCCCAGGTCGCTATTTTGGCCGGACAAGCCCTGTTCCAGGCCGGCATTGCCCGCAAAACTCAAAGAGATAGCGGCTTGGCCGATAAACTTGTTAAATTTAAAACTGAGATAAGCCAGTGAAATCGGTCAAAAAACGCTTCAGACTGTTATTGAAGGAAATTCATGCCTCAGCCAGCGTAATTGCCTTTATTAGTGCAGACTTAACCCTGCTGAACGAGGTACACAGTTTGGCGGAAAAAGTGTTAAGCCTGGAAAAAATATTAAATTTGCAAGCTGCTGAAATTAAAAAAACTGAATTCATTCAAACTATTATTGACTCCGAAGCCTTGCATGAGCTAGAAGAAATCATTGATATTGATATCATCAGCCAACTTGAGGCGCGATTTTTTGACGGACTGGACAATCATGCAGAAAATGAAATCGGTGATTTTTTGCAGCAATTACTGCAAAAAATCGAAAAACCGTATCACAGTATGCTTGATGATATCCAGAACTTGATTGCCTTGCTAGACGAAGAACCGGAGCTCTAAACCCAGCAGCCTCCTAGTCTAAAAATCGCGAAGCACGGAAAATTTCGCCAAAGCCTCCAGCGCCCGCTTGTATTCGGAATCAGGCAGACAGTCCAGAGATTTAATGGCTTTGGCGGCAGCCTGTTCGGCACACTGCTCGGTATACTCAATTGCCTTGGTAGCTTTAATTACTTCGTATACTTCATTGAAAGCCCCGCGAGAACCTTTGCGAATGGCATCTATTACAATTTGAGCCTGCTGATTGTCGCCATGCTGGATTGCGTAGATCAATGGCAAGGTAGGCTTACCTTCAGCAAGATCGTCTCCCAAATTTTTACCAAGCTCTTCCTTGCTGGCTTTATAATCCAGTGCGTCATCAATAAGCTGAAAAGCCACGCCTAATTGCTGGCCATAAACAGCCAAAGCGTCTTCAATTTCGGAAGACGCGTCGGCAATAACAGCTGCCAAGCGGCTGGCGGTACTGAATAAAATTGCGGTTTTTCTGGCTATGACATCCAGATATTTTTCTTCAGTAGTATCCGGATTATTGCAATTCAATAATTGTAAAACCTCGCCTTCCGCAATCGCAGTAGTTGTCTTGGATAAAATTTCCATTACCCGCATTCGATTGGTCCGCACCATCATCTCAAAAGCACTGGAATACAGATAATCGCCCACCAAAACGCTGGCGGCATTGCCCCAAACGGCATTAGCGGATTCTTTTCCTCTGCGCAGCACGGACTCGTCAACCACATCGTCATGCAACAAAGTTGCGGTATGAATAAACTCAATCACAGCCGCCATGATCAGATGATGATCGCTGACTTTGCCAAGAGCTTTAGCCGCCAGCAGCAGCAGCATTGGCCGTAATCGTTTGCCGCCGTTGCCAATAATGTAATGACCGATTTGATTGATCAATACCACATCAGAGCTTAATTCATTCAGAATTAACCGGTCAACAGCTTGCGTTTCCGCATAAGTTAAATTTTTGATGTGGTCAAAATTAATGGTTTCCGAGGCTGTCGTAGTATCATTTGCTATCATGGTGGTTTTTAGAAGTTCGGCAGCGAACGGCGAGCTATTATATTCGTAAGACATTTACTTAAGTTGTGACCTTTGCCAATTATGGAAATCCGGCAGAATTTCAGAACAGTATAATGTAAAACACCAAATTCAGCCCAGCATGCTATGAATATTAGACTAGACTGTCAATAGTACTAGCATTTCGGATTACATTTTGCTGTTACTGAGCATTATATATCGCCTGCATTTTGGTTTCTTCACTTATTCATTTATTCAAAGCATCCTATCAGTTGAATTGACAGGTAGAAGTATCTGGATTATCATTCCCAGTCTTTTATCCGTTTATTAATCAGGTTTTTTCCAAATGAAAAGAACATATCAACCTAGCAAAATCAAACGCGCCAGAACTCACGGTTTTCGTGCCAGAATGGCAACAGTTGGCGGCCGCAGAGTGATTAATGCGCGCAGAGCAAAAGGCCGTGCATCGCTGACGGTTTAGTTGTCTGCGGAAGATTTCGGCTTTCCTGTTCAATTTAGATTAGGAACGCCAGCAGAATTTAAAAATGTATTTAATAACCCCGTAAAATCTACCGATAGATTTTTTACGGTGTTAGCGACACCCAATCACCTGCAGCACCCAAGGCTGGGGTTGGCAATCGCAAAGAAAACAATAAAAAAAGCAGTGGCACGGAATCGCATAAAAAGAACTGCCCGAGAAAGCTTTAGACTCCAGAGACAACATATTGCTAACTTAGATATTGTTGTATTGGCTCGAGGGGATGCCGCAAATGCACCTTCGTTAATGTTGAGGAAGTCACTGGATAAGCATTGGCTTAAATTGGTTGAACGATGCAATTCCTGTTAATAGCCCTAATTAAGGCATATAAATATTTCATCAGCCCCTTACTTGGGCCAAGATGCCGCTTTTACCCTAGTTGTTCAAGTTATAGCTTGGAGGCTATCCGGCTGCATGGCGCCGCCAAGGGAGCCTACCTCACGTTTCGCCGTTTATTTAAATGCCATCCATTTCACGAAGGCGGCTTTGATCCTGTTCCAGAAAAATTGAGTAATAAAAATGGATAACATTAGATTTGTGCTTTTCATGTCAATGTTAATGATTACCTATATGCTTTGGGAATCATGGCAAATTGATTATGGCCCTAAACCACAGGCTCTTATCTCAGACAAACCGGTTGTTGACAGTGGAACCGGAACCGTTGGCGGAACTAATCAGGGGCCATCCAGTGCAAACGCTTCTCTACAAGCTAATCCGGGCGCCGCTTCCAGCATCCCCGATGACAAAATCATTACTGTTAAAACGGATGTTTACGAAATTCAAATTGACAGCAACGGTGGCGCGTTACGTCAGCTGGATTTAGTTCAGTATCCGCATGAAAAAGATAATAGTTATGTTAAGAAAGCTTATGCTTTGGTTGGCCTGACCGCACCGGAAAAAAATCTAACTCCGATTCGCTTGTTCGCCAGCAATCCTGAGGATTTGTTTTTGGCGCAAAGCGGTTTGGTCGCCAGTGACAACTCCGCGGCTGTTCCGGACCATCACACCTTGTACAGCGCCGAAAAAACGCTTTACGAACTTCAAGCCGGTCAGGATCAAATCAGCGTGCCGTTATACTGGACCAATGAACAAGGCTTACAGGTAATCAAGGTTTTTACCTTTAAACGTGGCAGCTATGTTATTGATGTGGAGCACAAAGTCATTAATAATTCTGAAAGCGCCTGGGCCGGACGCGAATATAATCAATTAGTCAGAATTCAACACAGCGATAAAGCCAATAATAACTTCATCAGAACTTTTTCGGGTGGCGTCGTCTATACGGACAAGGATAAATTTAAAAAAATCAAGTATGAAGACATGGCCGATAACCTAAATCTGACTGCATCAGGCGGTTGGAGCGGCATGATTCAGCATTATTTTGCCTGCGCCTGGATTCCGTGGTCAGATCAGGAGAATCATTTTTACACCAAGGAGTTAAATGATTCGCGTTATGTGATAGGCTCTTATACTCCAAACACCACCGTGCAGCCAAAAGGCGAAGGTTCTTTCAAATCTCAGTTATTTGCCGGCCCTAAAATTCAGCCTGTGCTGGAGGCAACCGCCCCCGGATTGGAACTGACAGTTGACTATAGCTGGCTGACAGTTGTTGCCAAACCAATCTACTGGCTGCTCAACAGAATTCATGATTATGTAGATAACTGGGGATTAGCGATTCTGGGCATCACATTCACAATTAAAGCTTTGTTCTTTAAATTGTCGAAAACCAGCTACAAGTCTATGGCGAAGATGCGTCAAATTCAGCCGCGCCTGAAAGAGCTGCAAGAACGCTATGCGGATGACAGACAAAAATTCAACACTGAAATGATGGCGATGTACAAGCGCGAAAAAGTCAACCCATTGGGAGGCTGTTTGCCGATGCTTGTACAGATTCCGGTGTTCATTTCATTATATTGGGTGCTGATAGAAACTGTGGAATTGCGACAAGCTGATTTTATCCTGTGGATACAAGATTTGTCGGCTCAAGACCCTTTCTATATCCTGCCTATTCTTTATGGTATTACCATGAAAATACAACAAGGTTTGAATCCTCCGCCTCTTGATCCGCTTCAGGCAAAAGTCATGAAAATGTTTCCAATCATTTTCACCGGATTCTTCCTGTTCTTCCCTTCAGGATTGGTTGTATACTGGATTTGCAACAATAGTTTATCCATTATCCAGCAGTGGTACATTACCAAACATATCCTCGAAGCGGAAAAAGCCGCACATTAACAAAAATGATATTGACTGGCGACAGCATAGCCGCCATCGCCACTCCGCCGGGTAACGGCGGTGTGGGTATCATCCGCATCTCGGGGCCATTGGCTTTAAGCATTGCCCAAACCATCACCGGAAAACAGCCCAAACCCAGGTACGCTCACTTCACCAGCTTTCTGGATGCAGACGCTCAGCTGATAGACTCCGGGCTGATTTTATACTTTCCAGGGCCGGCATCGTTTACAGGCGAAGATGTGCTGGAACTTCACGGCCACGGCGGCAGAGTCATTCTGGATATGCTATTAAGACGGGTGCTGGATTTGGGCGCACGCCCGGCAAATCCAGGTGAATTCAGCCTGCGAGCTTTCTTGAACCGCAAACTGGATCTGGCCCAGGCCGAAGCTATAGCCGACCTGATCACCAGTAATACTGAACAAGCCGCCCGTTCCTCTCAGCAATCCCTGCAAGGCGTGTTTTCTGATTTGATCAACGAATTAATAGACGAACTGATTGAATTACGGGTTTACATAGAAGCGTCTATCGATTTTGTTGATGAAGATATAGACTTTTTAGGTGACGGCGTCGTCGCAGACAAAATCCTGCAATTACAAAATAAAATCGAGAAAATTCAGCATAACGCCCAACAAGGCAGATTATTGCACGATGGTATGAATGTCGTGCTGGCAGGCAAACCCAACGCCGGAAAATCCAGTCTGCTAAATGCCCTGGCCGGACACGATGCCGCTATTGTCACTGAAATTGCCGGCACAACCCGCGACGTATTGCGAGAACGGATTCAGATAGACGGCATGCCTTTACACATTATCGATACAGCCGGGCTGCATAATAGCGACAATATTGTCGAACAGGAAGGCATACGCCGCGCCCGTCGGGAAATTGCCCAGGCCGACAAAATTTTATTACTGCTGGACAGTTGTAGGACAGAAAGCGAAGTAGCTATACCGGACTTACCTGCAGATTTGCAATTTACCAAAGTCTTTACCAAAATTGACTTATCCGGCAAACCGGCAAAGCTCATCGATACCCCTCAAGGCGCGGAAATCTACCTTTCCGCTAAAACCGGAGCAGGCCTGGATTTGCTAAAACAGCATCTCAAACAAAGCGTAGGTTTCAGCGATAATGCCGACAGCGTCTTCATCGCCCGTAGAAGACACATTAAGGCAATCAGCCTGGCCTTACAAGCTTTGGAAAATGCCGCTGAACAATTACGCCAACAAGCCCCGGAACTGGTTGCCGAAGAACTTCGTCTCGCCCAAAACAGTCTCTCTGAAATAACCGGCGAATTTAGCTCGGATGATTTGCTAGGGGAAATTTTTGGGAGTTTTTGTATTGGAAAGTAAGATTATAAAACAGGCTAGGACTTCGAGGTAATTTAGCGGATTTAGCTGGTGTGGGATTTGGAGGTTTTGGGGAGAAAATTCAGCTAAGTTTGTTTCCGGTTCATCAAAAGGGCTATGTATGTTTTCTGTTCGTAATCCCAGTCACCCATCGCAGTTTGCTGAATAATGTTTCGTTTGGATACCAGGGGGTATCCGTTCTATTCAGCATCCAACGATAATCCAGCACAAAGGGAAGTAATAACCAAACCTTTTTACCTAGCCAATTTATTTGCAACTAAACCGGGCAAATCTTTTTGTTGCTGACAGATTCGCTAAAGTATACGCACGAGATTCACAAATTTTTACCGCTATATTGAATTTTAACTAGTAAAATTGTGCAAATACCTGTAAGAATTGATCAAAATCAAAAACGACTGGCACATCAGGCCGAATGATAAAAATTCAGAAACTGTGGAGGCTATCAAACAGTCTAACATCCCAATCTTGTAAGGTTGTCAATACGGGAAATGTTGTGAGACATGTCAATGCAAATTAAAGAAATACAGACTATTTGTGATTGAAAAGTTAACGATAAGAAATAGCAATAAACATCTCCAAACACTGATAGAAAAATAATTTAACAATATCTGGCGTAAAAATATTAAACAGATACTGCGCTTTATAAAACTAATGGGAATTCAAAAATTGCCGATAACCTTTAAAGTTAGGTTCCGTAAGCAATACGGTAGCGATTCAGCCTAAATTCGGCAAACCAAGGTTTTTATATGAAATTGAAATGTTCTAGCGCAAAATGCAAGTTTGTTGGCTTTTGGTAATATTCGAAACTCTCCGAATGAAACTCCAGCCTGGTTTCTTTCGGCAATAGATGCATTTCCAAATTAGAAACGGGAACGAATCAATGAAGATGAAACTTATTTCATGGCTTCAACAACTGAAAAGACCATATCTTTGGTTATTATCGGTTTTACTGTCTGTGATACTTAGTGAGATCGTCACTTCATTAACCGAATTTTCTCTCACAGGAACAATTACAGGTGATTATCTTTTAACAAGCTTTATCACTTCAATTTTTGTTTCAAGTTTGGTAGTTGGCTTAGTTGGAACCTTTTTAGACTACCTAAACAAGTTACAAAAAAGCAATAAGGCCCTTAAAATAAATATTGCCGAGCGAAATCGAGTAAATCAGCAAAAGAAAAAAATCATATCCTTACTACAAGCAACGCTTGAGTCCACCAAAGATGCGATTCTGGTTGTAGATTTGAACAATACTTGGGTTTTACATAACCAGCAATTTCTAAAATTATGGAATATCCCAAATGAAATTATAGATTCTAAAGATGATGGTATCGCATTAGCCTATGTACTGGATCAGTTGGAAGAGGCTGAAACATTTCTGGAAAAGGTCTATTCGCTTTATTCCGCCCCGGAAATGAATTCTTGCGATATTCTTAATTTTAAAAATGGAAAAATCATTGAACGATATTCAATTCCACAGCGCGTTGATGGAAAAGTGATTGGCAGGGTCTGGAGTTTTCGCGATATTACCGATCACGAGTTTGCCAAACAATGCATTAAAAATGAAAGCGAAAAAAATTTGGCGCTTTTACATAATGCCAGTGACGGAATACACATTCTAGATACCAATGGCAATATCATTGAAGTTAGTGACTCTTTTTGCAACATGCTCGGTTACAGCCGAAATGAAATAATCGGTATGAACATATCTCAACTGGATGAAAAGTTTACTAGAGAAGAACTTGTTCAAGTTCTAAAAGATCAATTCACTAATTCTTTTCGTTCACAGTTCGAAACCAGACATCGACGTAAGAATGGTACTAGTTTTCCTGTCGAAATCAGTAATTTTCCGCTTAAATTGGATAATAAAGCTGTATTATTCAACTCGTCACGCGATATTACGGACAGAAAGCTTGCTGAAGATAAACTTCATCTTGCAGCCAGCGTTTTTACTCATGCAAATGAAGCTATCATCATCACCGACCCTGATGGGGCTATCATTGATGTCAACAATGCCTTTAGCCAAATTACCGGTTACAACCGTGAAGAAGTTATTGGCCGTAAATTGAATACACTCAGTGCTGACCCGCAAGAAGAAGAGTTTTACAAATCGCTATGGCAAAATTTGACTGAGAATGGATATTGGCAAGGTGAAACCTGGAATCGGCGCAAGAATGGTGAGAAATACGTAGAACAGCTCACTATCAGCAGCGCTCGTGATGGCCAGAGTAATATTCGCCACTATGTAGTGCTTTTTTCCGATATTACGGCACAAAAAGAGCATGAGCAGCAACTTGAAAAAATAGCTCATTACGATTCATTGACTTGCTTGCCTAATCGGGTATTACTGGCTGATCGCTTACATCAAGGCATGATTCAGGCAGAACGGCAGGCGCAACGGCTAGCCGTGGTTTATCTTGATCTGGATGGCTTCAAGGAAATCAATGATGTCCATGGGCATGATGCAGGTGATCAAATACTGATTAAAATAGCCGCCCGTATGAAGAATGCCTTGCGCGAAGGAGATACTCTCGCCAGATTAGGAGGTGACGAGTTTGTGGCTGTGCTTCTGAATACGGGAGATATTGACGGCAGTGTATCGCTGATAACTCGTATACTTGAAGCAGTTGCCATGCCAATAAAAATTAGTGATTATGTTCTTCATGTGTCTGCAAGTATCGGCGTCACTTTCTACCCTCAGGCTGAAAATGTTGATGCGGATTTGTTACTCCGTCAAGCTGATCAAGCTATGTATCAGGCAAAATTAACCGGTAAGAACAGATATCAAGTTTTTGACGCCAAACAGGCGAATCACATCCGTACTCATCATGAAAGCTTGAAGCACATTCAAGTTGCTTTCGATAGAAACGAATTTGTGTTGTATTATCAGCCCAAAGTAAATATGCGCTCCGGAGAGATCATAGGCGTTGAAGCCTTGATCAGATGGCAACATCCTGAGAAAGGTTTACTGGCGCCAAGTATGTTTTTGCCGATAATTGAAAATCATACTTTAGCCATCGATATCGGGGAATGGGTAATCAATACGGCATTAACCCAAATTGAGCAGTGGCATATTGCCGGACTGGATATGCCCGTCAGCATCAATATTGGCGCTTTACAATTACAGCATGCCGGTTTTTTCGACACTTTAAGTAAAGCGCTGATCTCACACTCCAACGTTAGTCCCAGCAAGATTGAACTGGAGATTCTCGAAACCAGTGCTTTGGAAGATATGTCCCACGTTTCCAAAATCATCAAGAACTGTCAGCCTCTAGGCATCACTTTCGCCCTGGATGACTTCGGCACAGGCTATTCTTCTCTAACCTATTTAAAACACCTACCGGTTTCTCAACTCAAAATTGATCAAAGTTTCGTGCGTGACATGCTTGAAGACCCGGATGATTTGGCTATCGTTGAAGGTGTATTGGGACTGGCTAAAGCTTTTCGACGCGAGGTGATCGCCGAAGGCGTCGAATCAGTAGAGCATGGCAAAATGCTGCTGCAATTAGGTTGCGATTTTGCTCAAGGGTACGGTATCTCTCGTCCAATGCCGGCTGATCAAATCCAGAATTGGTGCAAAGACTGGCATACCAATCCGGTTTGGGCGAAACTGTCAAAATGAACGGCATCAACAATCAGCTTTAAATTTACTGTTTATGCACCCAAAATTTCATTCGAAAACTGAAGTTTGCTGAAAAGTGTTGACGCATCCAATATCAAGGCTACATTATTACGGCAGGTAATGTGATAGAATCCGGCCAACGTTAACCGGAATCCTCAGTCCAAAACATCAGGCGCAAGATCGTGTACACATGGGAAATCAATGGTAATCAAGCCTGCCGCCGGTTCTGCAATGGCTCAGGGAAACACAGTTGTCGTCGCTAGCCGTCGTTTACAGCCGGGGACGTACTGGAATCCACGCTCCGCTGGTCACTGTGGAAGTCCATGTCACCAACGGCCTGCCTTCCCTAAATATTGTCGGTTTACCGGAAACGGCAGTTAAGGAAAGCAAAGACAGGGTACGGGGCGCTATTATCAATTCCAACTTTGAATTTCCTATCCAAAGAATAACCGTCAATCTGGCTCCGGCTGACTTACCCAAAGAAGGCGGCCGCTTTGATTTGGCAATTGCTTTGGGTATTCTTGCCGCCTCCAGGCAAATTCCCGGCCATCAACTTGATCAATATGAATTTATAGGCGAATTATCGCTTGGCGGTGAGTTGCGGACGATTCCGGGGGCATTACCGGTCGCCATCCAGAGCCGCAATGCCAAGCGCCAATTGGTTTTGCCACAGGCCAGTGCAACAGAAGCTGCATTGATTAAAGATGCCGAGCTTTTACCAGCCAATCATTTACTGGAAGTTTGCGCTCATTTGACCGGACAGCGGCTGATTGTTCCGCAAATGTTCCCAGAGCTAAATGATCAGACCGCATATCCAATCGACTTTGCTGATGTGCATGGCCAGTTTCACGTAAAAAGAGCTATGGAAATTGCTGCAGCCGGTGCTCATAATCTATTGATGCTAGGGCCGCCCGGTACCGGAAAATCCATGCTTGCGGCGCGATTGCCAACTATCCTGCCTGAACTGACGGAGCAGCAAGCCCAGGAAACTGCGGCCATTGCCTCTATTAGCAATCATGGTCTTGATCCCAGCCGCTGGCGGCAACCTCCTTTTAGAGCTCCGCATCATACCGCTTCCGCAGCGGCCCTGGTTGGTGGCGGCAGCAACCCTAAGCCCGGCGAGATCTCCCTGTCGCATAATGGCGCGTTATTTCTGGACGAGTTGCCGGAATTTGACCGCAAGGTGCTGGAAGTATTGCGTGAGCCATTGGAAACCGGCCACATCACCATTTCCAGAGCCAACCGCCAGGCCGATTTTCCGGCCAGCTTTCAGTTAATTGCCGCAATGAATCCTTGCCCTTGTGGATATTTGGGGGATGCTTCCGGACGTTGCCATTGCACTTCCGAACAGGTTACCCGTTACCGGGCCAAAATCTCAGGACCATTGCTGGACAGGGTGGACATGCATTTAGAGGTGCCCAGAGTTGGACTGGATGTGCTGCGCAAAGGCTCCAGTCAAGGCGAAGAACGTAGCGAGACCATACGTCAACGGGTAATTGCGGCACGGCAAATTGCTTTTAAAAGACATGGCAAGACCAATGCAGCCATGACAGCGACAGAAATCAAGCGCTTTTGCAATTTATCTGAATCAGGTCATCAGTTGCTGGAACAAGCTTTGGAAAAGTTCGGCTTGTCGCATCGGGCTTATCACCGTATTTTAAAATTGGCTCGGACTATAGCCGATCTGGCCGATTCTGAAACCATTGAAATCTCGCATTTGAGTGAGGCGATTGGTTACCGTAAGCTGGATAGGACGCGATAGAGACTATTTAGCCGAATTGACGGCAACCAGCTTCCGGATATTTTTGGCAAGTATTAGACTGTTGTCTGGTTGAAAAAATGTGCGAAAATTCTCTAACAACTCACAGCACTGGCCTGAATTGATTGCCGGCCATGCTGTGTCAGCAATTACAAGAAATGCTTAGGGTCAAGCAATCATTCCAATCCGGGCGGAGTTTACATCCGGCAGACATTGTTTAATTTTCAGCATCAAAGATTGCTTTGAAATTCCGGAATGACAGCGGTTAACCGTATGCGCAAAAAATTAATCTGTCTTTGCAGTTCATCTTCCGCATCGCTGACATTTTTGAACACCTGCACAACTTTTTGATCATTCAACATATCAGGATGATTTGTATCAATGAACTCAAGGATTTCTGTATCCAGTTCACTGATGTTCTTTAAATTGCTTTCCATTTGAGCCAATGCTGCTCGTAATTCTAACAAATTTGAAGCCATAACCTTTTCCCCCATTGAGTTAGTTGATTATAACAGAAGCTGTTGTTGCGTTAACCCAAAAAACTCAATTTTTTTGGTAAAAACTATCAGCATGGCAGTTTCGAAAATACAAAGCTGATTCAGATTTACAACAAGCCATGCTCGGTAATCCTGAAACCATTTACGTAAAACTTCTTATTTAAAATCAAGTTAAATGCTGCGCATAAATACATTTAATTTGTATCTAAACTTTAGCACTAATTCACAATTTTAAAAAATATTAATCTGCAAGTAGGTTAATGCATATTCCTTCACAAAATTCCTTTCAAAACCTATCTAAACTGATTTTCAATGAAGCCAACTTTAATCACAAGTATTAGTAGGCTTTAGTTAGGCCGAGTTAGTTGTAATGGTGTATTGGTTTTGGCTGCATAAGTTTATCGTTATCAATATATTAATAAATATTAAATGATATTAAGTATGAAAACTTAGTTAATTCAGAATATGAAATTATATATTAATAATGATTTTTTTAACTTAAATAGGTGAAAATATGAAGAAAATAATTTTGACTAGTTTAATGACCGGGTTTTTTTTGACCAGTATGGTTGCTAATGCAGACCCGCACGAGCCACTTCCTAGGCAAAACAAGCTAACTACAGATAGGGATGACTATGATAAAAACGAGATTAAACAAACTCCTGAAATAGACGGCAGTTCAGCAACGCTCGCTTTAGGGTTATTAAGTGGCGCCATTGCGCTTTTTTCAGAACGAAATAGAAAAAACTTGGCAAGAAAGCTTAGTTCTGAAAATTAAATTAAACCTGTCCTGGAAAGTTAGTTTGCTGTGAAGTGATGCAAAATTCCGGAATCTTTAACAGCAGGCTGGTTCATTGATATTGCAGACAAAAAGCGTTAATAAAGGCGGCAAGCCGGTCTTTCTGAAGATGATTGATACCGGCTGCCGCCTGACGTCCGCCGCCTTCCGGAAATTGACGGCACAATTTATCGGCGCCGCTTTTGAGGTCTAGGGGCGCCCTGACGCTGACCTGATAACCGCCTCGGTTATTATGATTCAACACTGCGTGAGCACGGTGCGGATGGCGGTTTGCGAGTTCGTTGCTCCACACGCCGTTAACTCTTCTTGCCCATTTTTCATCGGGCAATATGAATACGGCTATTCGTTCAGTCAGAAACTCTGGTTGCATACTTGCGGCTTTGCTCATGTCATCGGCATAAGCAGCAAGTAGGCATTGATATACTTCACCTTGTTCTTCAATGAAATTAAAAGGGGAATGATAGCCAACTAATTGCTGAAACAATAAATCAGGGGCAATGTGTAAATCATTCAAGGTCATTCCATAGGCGTTATAATTGATACAAATGCCTAATTGCTGTAATTGTTTCAGTTGTATTTCATTTATCGGCAGCTGTTTGGCGATTTGACGGGCGCTATCGGCAAGATTGTCTCCAAATGCGCCGGTTATGGCCCATTCAGGAAAACGTTTGCCGATATGGCTGTTAATCAGCAAGCTGGTGCAGACATTGGCCTCAACATTGATCAGACAGGTTAAAGCTGGATGAGCCGGGATTTCGCCGGAAAAATGATGATCGGCATAAAAAATTTCAACTTCATTTTGCAGTAAGTTCAGCAGGGCGCTACGATTGACATCCAAAGAAATATCCAGAACACAAAGATGATCGCCGGCCTGAGCCGGAACCCGGCTTAACAAGTCAATATCGCGCTTTACTCCGGTGACAAGCTGAGCTTCAAGCGGAAAAGCCAAGCGTAATTGTATTAGCGCACAAATGCCGTCAGCGTCACCATTAAAAATGTCAAAATTCATCATGCTATTATCTAACGGTCAAACCTTAAAGTATGAGATTGTCTGTGTTGTGAGTCACAATGGATAGACTTTCAGCAGTTTTACAGCTTACTATCGGCATAGCGGTGCAGAATAAATATGTACCGGAATGGGTATTTACCTATTCCTTCTTTCAAAATAAGGTCTATAAATAATTTACGAGTCTATTTTTTTAAAATAATTCCGCTGACTGTTTAACTTTATGATTTATTTTAGCCAATTAATTATGCATTGCCATGCCATTCAAGAATATTAAAACTCAATTTGCCGTCAGAACAACTGGTTCTGTGGTGTTGCTGGTGTTGGAAATAATTTTTCTGACAGTCAGTTTTGATACTTTTCAAAGAGTTGATCATCCGGTTTATAAAGTATTTTCCTATAGCGGAATTGTGATCAGACTGCTCATATCTATGATTGGAGCCACTCTAGTTTTATCTTTTCCCAGGCGCGCTTTAATTTTATCTTCCATAAAAGATTATTTTGAAAATGCCGGTTATTTGAAATGGCTAATAGTGCATTTGCTATTAATAACCGCTTTCTATTATCTCACCTGGTTATTATTTGAGCACAATCTCAAGAATTTCTCATTGGATGATACAGTCCTATATTTTTACGGCTTGGCTTGGCTGTTTGTCGGTTTGGCTTCTGTCATTTCATTATTATTTGTTTCCGCAAATCGAATCTTCTGGGTTACCTTACTAAAAGTTGAATATCGGAATTTGTTACTTGCAATGCTTGCAGCATTGCTAATGCAGTTTATCGGCTCTTATTTTACCGAAGCCTGGAAGCCTATGGCTAAATTGACTTTTAGTCTGTCCAGTCAGATTTTAGCGATTTTCTTTACGCCGATTTTTAGCGACCCGGATTTACAGTATTTGGGTACCGAACATTTTAAAGTCCAGATTTCTCCAGCCTGTTCAGGATATGAAGGCATGGGTTTAATCTGCGTTTTTCTGGGTTTGTACATATGGATTTTTAGGCGTCAATTACGCTTCCCGCAGGTTTTATTACTATTTCCCATCGGCATCATGTCCATGTGGCTATTAAATGTTTTGCGTATTGTTGCATTAATTAGCTTAGGAGATATGATTTCGCCTGAAATAGCCGTTGGCGGATTTCATTCCAGCGCCGGTTGGATAGCTTTTGTGACTCTTAGCATTATTTTGGTGTTTTTATGCCAAAAACTGACTTTTTTTAATGTTGCCCAACCAGGGACCGACAGATTGCCAACTGAGCCAATTTCCACGGCAACAGCTCTACTGGCTCCGTTTGTTATTCTTTTAGCGAGTATTCTGATTTTATCCGCCTTTACCGCTAGTTTTGATTGGTTGTACCCACTAAAAGTATTGGTTGCAGGAATAACGCTTTGGCGATTTCGTCAATGTTATAAGGCTTTCATTAGTGATTTTTCTTATTCTGCCTTGTTAATAGGCGCTATCGTATTTGTTTTGTGGTTAATGCTGGTTGCTTCATCGCCAAACCTGGATCAAAAATTTGCCGACACACTATTTTCACAATCTTCCTTTCTTGTTTGCGCCTGGATATTTTTTCGGATATTAGGCACATCTTTAACTGTTCCTATAATTGAGGAACTGGCCTTTCGAGGTTATTTATTGGCAAAACTGGTCGATATGAATTATGAAAGAGTTCCGCAGGGGAAATTTACTTGGTTGTCTTTTGTGGTTTCTTCCGTTTTGTTTGGCATATTACACAATGAATGGCTTGCCGGTACTTTAGCCGGGATGTTGTATGCATATGCCTTTTATCGCCGTAAAATGCTGTTTGATGCAGTATTGGCGCATATTACTACCAACTTACTGTTATCAATTTATATTTTAATTACCGGACATTGGTCCTTATGGTAGATTGAAATTATGAGTAGGCTAAAATCCCAATTGGTTTGAAACTGCAAATGGAGCCAATCAACTTTAGCTATGTTCCATAAAAACTTGCTTAAGTTTATGTTAAGCATTTATTGTAATTATAATAATACTGTAAATTAAGGTACTGATGGCGGATTAATTTAAAACTTGTTTTTTAGCTGCACTTTGCGACATCTTTATTGTCAAATGTTTAAATTGATTGTATCGAGGAGTCAATGACAATGGCTAGATATTTTTCGGCAATTTTATTCATGATTTGCTGTTTGTTTAGTGAAAATAATTGGGCTTGGGGGCATGGTCATTTCGGCTTTTATTATGGTGCGCCTTTTTGGCCCTACTATGGTTATCCATTCGGCTATCCATATCCATATCCATATTTTCCACCTGCAGTTGTGGCTCCGCCGGTTATGAACTATATTCAGCAATCGCCTCCGGCAGGTCAACAAAATCCATCGGCGTATTGGCATTACTGTACAGACCCTGAAGGTTATTATCCTTATATTAAGGAATGTCCGAATGGTTGGCAGGTAATCCCGCCAACGCCACAAAATTAAGGAGAGGGCGCATGCCACGAAATGCTTCGATTTTAGCTACATCAGTTGTTTTGCTTGCCACTGGTTGCGCCAGTATGCCAACCGGTCCAAGTGTTATGGTCTTGCCTGGATCAGGGCAATCTTTTGAGCAATTCCAGTACGATGATTCTGTTTGTCAGCAATTTGCCTATTCGCAAGTTGGAGGCACTCCCAATGAAGCCGCCGTAGAAAGTGGGGTTGCAACTGCGGCAGTGGGAACGGCGCTTGGCGCCGCTGCCGGCGCAGCGCTCGGCGGTGGACGGGGGGCGGCAATAGGCGCAGGCACCGGATTGGTAGCCGGCAGTGTTGTCGGCTCTGGCTATGCCAACAGCGCCAGATACGCCTCCCAACAACATTATGATGCCGCCTATATACAATGCATGTATGCAAAAGGCCATCAGGTGCCGGTATCCGGACAAGTTTCACCGGCAGTTCCAAGACCTTATATGCCAGGATACAACACTCCGCCGCCACCACCATCCAGTACTCAGCCTCCTCCTCCGCCACCTTCCGGTTATCCGCCGCCACCGCCACCGCAGTAGCTAATTCAGGTGCTTGCTTTGCCGGCTTGGAAGTCATGGTGATAGATGAGAATAAATCACCATGACTATGGTTTGGATTCAAATCCCGGTAGAGCTACACACAGACTTAAGGAAAAAAGCTTATTCGGTGTTGATGGCTGGATGGCGCTAGCTTAAGTTGATTAGGTTATTTGAAGGCCTGAGTCAAAGTCATTTAGGCTTGCACACCAAAACGAGTTTGAAACCGGAAAACCTGCCGGAGGACGCCGTGAATACACATCTGTGTAGGCTGAGGTTGAATGATAATGAAACCCAGCGACGAAGGCAATAAGTTACGTTATTCAAAAGCCATTTTGAATGCAAAGGGATTTGGTTGTTTCTAGGCTTCTGCTGGGTTTCGCGTTGCTCTACCCAGTTAACTGGCTAAAGGCTAAAATAGTAATCAGAACTTACCGTTTACCAGCTCTCAGGTTTTTTGGTTGGCCTTCGCCCTAAGCTAAGGTGGTCAAGCCACACCGAACCATGGGTTAGTTGTTGAATATAGTCATAGGGCATATATATCTATGCCGTCAAGCTAAAATGCGTACTGCATATTCAATATATTCTTTTAATGCCATCGCCCTGGAAGGTGCCTCCGCATTTGTTTTGCTGAATATTTTCACTTCTCCATGGCCCTGTCTAAACCGTTGTCAATGATATAGGTTTTTCAAGCCAGGAAACGCATTTGCCTGTTGCCCGTTCGTAAAGCGTCTCCGGGGAAACATCGAACCCGCATGGCCAGGCCAATGTTGGCCATTCATCAAGGTAAAACTGTTTAAATTGGCTTATATCTTTTAAAGAGTGGGCAATGGCATAGCGTTCAATCAAATCGGAAAGATCGACCACCCCCTCTTCTCCAGTATTAAACTTCAATTTAATTCGATATTCGTTTTCGTAGAGAGCGTCAACAATTGCTATCATGTGCACTCCTAAACCAAGGGGTTGAGTTTATGAAATTCTTTGGTATCCCCCTGCGTCAGAATAGTTGTCGTCTCAAATTTTTAAAGAAAATAAAATTTGAGATAAGAGATGAAAACATTTATAAGATATTCAGAAGACTTTAAAGATCAAGCACTGGCAAAAGTTTACAACCGTGGAAATGATCAATCAATTCAAGACGTTGCGAACGACTTGAACATCTGTTTACAAACCTTAAAAACCTGGATGAAAAGAGCTAAATCTCATAGCCCCCGTAGCCTACAGACGAAATCAACACGCCCACTGGATTGGAGTCTTGAAGAACGTCTTGCTGCGTTACAGCAAACCTATACTTTAACGGGTGAGAATTTAAATGCTTGGTGCCGTGAGCGAGGTGTCTTTATTCATCAACTGGAGCAGTGGAAAGCCGATTTCTGCAGCACAAGCGGCACCTCAGAAAAACGACATGAAACTCGTGCGTTGCAAGCCGAAATTCATAGTCTGGAGCGTGAGTTGTTACGCAAAGATAAAGCCTTAGCAGAAGCCGCCGCGCTATTGGTTCACACGTGTAGTCATCTGAACATGCATTCGTGGCACTGTTGACATGCCTCATGATCCTTCTGATAAC
>CAVUMJ010000218.1:0-9382 GCA_963741375.1 uncultured Pseudomonadota bacterium | reverse complement strand
ATAGTAACACCTGCAAGATGTTTTGCAATTTCCATTGTGACTTTGTTGTGTGAAATATACAAAAATTGTACTGTTGCCGACATATCTTCAACCATCTGGGAGAAACGCACCACATTTGCGTCATCAAGAGGAGCATCAACCTCGTCCAATAAACAAAAAGGCGCAGGATTCAATTCAAAAATCGAAAAAACCAGCGCTATGGCGGTCAAAGCTTTTTCTCCTCCGGACAGCAGATGAATTGAGCTGTTACGCTTTCCGGGAGGACGGGCAATAATATTCACGCCTGCCTCCAGCAAATCCTGATCCGTTAATTCCAAATAAGCTTGTCCGCCCCCGAACAATCTAGGAAACTTTTCTTTCAAGCCATTATTTATTTTATCGAATGTTTCCTTAAAACGTTGGCGGCTTTCTTTGTCAATTTTAGTCATGGCTTGATCCAAAGTATTTAAAGCTTCAACCAGATCGGCATGTTGTGCATTTAAAAAACTCATGCGTTCGGATTGGGTTTTATATTCATCAATAGCCGTCAGATTAATGGCGCCAAGCTTTTCTATCTCTTCAGTAAGGTTTTCAACAGAATTTTTCCAATTAGCTTCAGTTGCCGATTCCGGCAGATTATCCAGAATTTGTCCGGTATCCGCATTCATTTCATTTAACTGCTCAACAATGGTTTGCTGACGAACTCGGACATCCTGTTGTTCATAGCGAACACTATCCATGGATTCTTTTTGCTTTTCCAATGACTTTTGAGTTTCTGAATATTGTTCAGCAAGTTCAGTAACGGTTTTTTCACTGGTTTGTTGAGCCAATTTGGCAGATTTCAGGTCTTTCTCAAACTCTTGTTTTTTTTCTATCAACAGTTCCAATTGCTTTTTCTCATCGTCCAGCGGCGACAAAGTGGTTTGTAATTTAGTTTCTAATTCTGAAATGCGTTCAGAAAATTGCAAGTGTTGTAATTTTAGGCGATCTATCTGTTTAATGGTTAATTGTTCAGATGATTTTAACGATTCAATTTGTGCATACAGCCTATGCAAGTGAGAACGCGCCTCATCAAGAGTAAAATTATTTTGATGCTGTTGCATTTGTAATTGCTGATTCAATGCTTCCAGTTCTGCTTTTTTCTCGTGCATTTCATTTAATGCCAGATCAGCATCTTGCTTTATCAATTCAATTTCTACAATTTTCTCTGCATTTTCAGCAGTTTGTTCCATAATTTCTGCAATTTCATGCTCCAGTTGCCGGATACGGTGCTTTTGATGTTCCAACCGTTGTAAACATGCACTATATTCGGCGCTTTTAGCAATATATTCCGCATTTAAAATTTTTTCATTTTGCTGGATTTGTTCCCTATTTGATTCGGCATTTTTTAACTCTACGGTAAAGTGTTCCAGTTCCTGCTCAAATCCTTCAATTTTATTTTGCAATTCATATTGAATGATCTTGCATTCCCGCAATTGTTTTTCTCTTTGCAAAACTCCGGCTTTACTGTCACTGCCTCTGCAGATTTTAATCCAATTACGTCCTAGCCATATTCCGTCCGGCAATACTACCGATTCATGGCTGGCAAGCGGTAAGGCTCTGGCCTCATGGATATTCTCAGAAAAATAGATACCGCTCAATAAACCGGTCAAATCCAGACTGCTATGCACTTTACTTAGCAAAGCATTATCAGCATTTTCTGATTTTGCATCACCGCTACGGCCGGTTTCAAAAAAAATCAAGGATTGTTTACTGATTTCTTGCAATTCTGTTTCTATTTGATCTGCATTTTCAATGCAAATTGCCTCCAGATAACTACCCAATACAGTTTCAATAGCGTTTTCCCATCCCGATTCAGATTCCAGAAACTCGGCTAATCTGGGTTGCTGCGCCAAGCCGGCCTGTTCAAGCCATTCATTCAACGCTTTGTTATCTTTTCCCATCGCATGTTGCTGCAATAATTCCAAAGAACTGATTTTGCCATTGATGCATTGCAACTCATGTCTATTGTCATGCAAAAGATCATGCTGAGCTTTAATTTTTGCTCTTAATTCGGTAATTTTTACTGCCAAACCTTCTGATTGATCATGAAATTTGCTGCGCTCCATATCCAAAGACTCGACGCTTTCGCCTAAGGTTTCCAGATTCAATTGCAATTGAGCATTCTGTAATTCGTCGCGTTCCTTAACTAATTTATCCATGCGAATCTGCAGTTGCCTGTTCTGGCTTTCAATTTGAGCTAACTGAACTTTTTGCACCTCTGCCCGCTCCCGGTAAGAGGCATATTCAGCAAGATGTTGTTCCCATTGAGTTTGCCAACTAAGCTTTTGATGTTGGGCGTCCTGCTGAATATCCAATGCCAGCTCTTCCCGCTCTTTAGCAACAATCATGGTTTCTTCAGCTTCCAGCAAAGTCTGGCGAATCACATCTAATTGCTGTCTGTCATTTTCATATTCTTGTCTGGCAATCTCTGCTTGTTGTTGTAAGCGAGACAGCTCAACTGAAATATCAGCATGGGCATTTTCACTATGTTTTATGGTCTGCTCAATACGGCTGATTTCATTCACCAAAGCATAATATTGACTTTGTGCTGTATCCAGATGTTGTTGCTGAGACTTTTGACTGTCGCGCTTGCTTACCATGTCTTTTTCAATTTCACGCAAAAGAATGAACAGACGGTTATGTTCATTGGCAATATTCTTAAGCTTATCTTCTTGTTTTATTGAAATATTTTGATATTCACGCCAGCGAATCGCCAATAATTCCAGTTTATATTGGCGTTCCTGTTTTTTTAATAAAGTGTACTTTTCTGCTTTTTCAGCCTGTTTGGCCAGATTTTTAATTTGTTTATCAACTTCGTCGCGTAAATCATTTAGTCTTTCCAGGTTTTCGCGGGTATGCCGCATACGGGTTTCGGTCTCCGCCCGTCTTTCTTTGTATTTTGATACTCCGGCCGCTTCTTCAATATGAATACGCAGCTCATCCGGCTTGGCTTCCACTAGTCTGGAAATGGTGCCCTGTTCGATAATGGCGTAACTGCGAGAACCCAATCCGGTGCCAAGAAACAAATCGGTAATATCCTTGCGGCGGCAGCGCGAACCGTTTAGCAGAAATAGTGACAGCCCATCCCGGCTGATCTGACGTTTAATGGAAATGGTTTGATAATGCGAATACTCACCTGCCGCCTTGCCCTCACTATTGTCAAACACCAGTTCCACTGACGCCATACTGACCGGTTTGCGTCCGGAAGAGCCATTAAATATAACATCGGCCATATTACCGCCGCGTAAATGCTTAGCGGAACTTTCCCCCATTACCCAGCGGACAGCGTCAATGATATTGGATTTCCCGCAACCGTTTGGTCCAACAATGGCAGTTAGATTGCCGTTTATGGCAATGGAAGTTGGATCGACAAAAGACTTGAACCCGGAAATTTTAATTTTTTCCAATTTCATGACGAAGCTAACATTTGAATAAATTTTTCATAACCGACTATTATCTTCTAAAACAGCAATTGTTTCGAATGAAATTTATTGGGGCAAAAAAACGATATATCCCGCTCTTGGTAATTAGCAATAAATTATTGATTAATGTTCTATATTCAAACACTTATAATATATGAATTAGCTGTGCTATCTCAGACATCTTCTAAAAACATACAAAATTAGATTTAATCAAATCTGATATGTGCGAGTCGCATCGGCTATCTCAAGCCAATACAAAATTGCAAACAAAGACATTTTTGAATCAAACCCTGACTGAAGAAACAACTGTAAATGCCGGAATCCAGGCTCCATGGAAGGTCGAAGCTTACCATCCATGGCGCTGGATACCCGCTTTCCTGGCGGGTATGACGCAGTAGTTGAGGTAGCTTGCTAATCAGGTCTAAATTTGACAACATAAAGAACCCGGTAAAGATTTGTTATGGCTTGAAGAAAAAGTATATCCCGATAACCAGCCATGTAAGAATCAGTAGCAGCCATGGCAACCAATGTTGTTTATAAACGATTATTTCTTGTATTTCATGGTCATCTTGCTCAATCGCATGATCTTTTTGACTAACTAATTTTTTGCGTATTTTATTAAGCTCTCTAGCTTTTTCTTTTTGCTGTCTTTTGTAAAGGTCAATACCTTGCTGTATACCTTGACTAATCAATTTAGTTTGTTCTTTGGTTTGAGCGGGACGTTGAATGCTTTTTGCAATTTTCAACGCTTCCTCTTGAGTTTGCGGCGATGGTTTTTGATAACTATTTTTTGTCATGAATGTATTTGAATTAGTTAATTTTGAAATACCGCTTCACTCTCGGATATGGGAGTTGTTTGTTTGCCTGTCGATAATCAGTCGAAAAAAAGCTGTTCTATAGACTGATTGGGGGGGAATTTACTCATGCAGATCACACCACCATTTCCGCCTGAATCAGCCTGATCTGATCCCGAATTCTTGCCGCCTCTTCAAACTCAAGATTTTTGGCATGATTGTACATTTTATCTTCCAGCTGCTTTAAAGCTTTAACCGCTTGTTTTTGAGTGGTTACCTTATATTGCCCTTTTGGTTCCGCTACTTTGGCTCTGGCAGCACTGATAGACCCCCCTCCGGAACCTGGGATGGATAGTTCCAGAATATCGGTAACGGATTTAAAAATAGTGGTGGGCTGAATGTGATGCTCAAGATTGAACAGTATCTGTTTTTGACGGCGGCGATCAGTTTCTTCAATCGCCTTTTGCATGGAGTTGGTGATTTTATCTCCATATAATATGGCCTTGCCGTTTACATTACGCGCAGCGCGGCCAATTGTTTGAATCAAAGACACCAGCGACCTTAAGAAGCCTTCTTTGTCGGCATCCAGGATGGCGACCAATGAAACTTCCGGTATATCCAAACCCTCTCGTAATAGATTGATCCCCACCAGCACATCGAAAAGGCCTAATCGTAAATCCCGAATAATTTCCACCCGTTCGACTGTTTCAATATCGGAATGCAGATATCTAACTTTTACGCCATGTTCCATCAGGTAATCGGTTAAATCTTCCGACATCCGCTTAGTCAGCGTGGTAACCAATACTCTTTCTTTCACAGCAATACGTTTATTAATCTCGGAAAGCAAGTCATCAACCTGGGTGATAGCGGCTCTAACCTCTACAATGGGATCGACCAAACCGGTCGGTCTGACGACTTGTTCAACAAACACTCCGGAATGGGTTTTTTCATAACTGCCCGGCGTTGCTGATACGTATATCCGCTGAGCAGTACGCAGCTCGAACTCATCAAATTTTAAAGGCCGGTTATCTAATGCCGAAGGCAATCTAAATCCGTATTCGACCAAGGTTTCCTTACGCGATCTGTCGCCTTTATACATTGCCCCAATTTGTGGGACGGTCACATGACTTTCATCAATAAACAGCAAAGCATCTTTGGGCAAATAATCAAACATGGTCGGCGGCGATTCTCCAGCCAGACGATTGGATAAGTGCCTGGAATAATTTTCAATCCCCGAGCAATAACCCACTTCCAAAATCATTTCGATATCAAATAAAGTTCTTTGCTCCAAGCGTTGAGCTTCCACCAACTTGTGATTATCACGCAAAGTTGTCAAACGTTCGCCTAATTCGACTTTAATTTTTTCAACTGCGGATAAAAGCTGGTCACGGGGAGTCACATAATGAGTTTTGGGGTAAATGGTATAGCGGGCAATACGATGCAGGATTTCGCCGGTTAAAGGATCAAATAAAGATAAGCGTTCGATTTCGTCATCAAATAATTCGATACGTAAAGCTTCCTCTTCGGACTCGGCAGGAAATATGTCAATCACATCACCTCTGACTCTATAGGTCGCCCGGCGTAATTCGGTGTCATTGCGGGTATATTGCATTTCAGCCAGCCGTCTTAATACATCGCGCTGCTTTACCATGTCGCCGCGCACCAGATGCAACACCATTTGAAAATACGATTCAGGTTCACCTAAACCATATATGGCGGAAACTGTAGCCACTACAATTGTATCTCTGCGCTCCAACAGGGCTTTGGTGGCAGACAGGCGCATTTGTTCAATATGCTCATTCAATGAAGCATCTTTGTCGATAAACGTATCTGACGAGGGAATATAGGCTTCCGGTTGATAATAATCATAATAGGAAACGAAATATTCAACGCTGTTTTCCGGAAAAAACTCTTTCATTTCTCCATACAATTGCGCCGCCAAAGTTTTATTGGGCGCCATGATCATGGCTGGCCGCTGCGTTCTTTGAATGACGTTTGCCATGGTAAAGGTTTTACCGGAACCTGTCACACCTAAAAGAGTTTGATGCACTTCGCCGTCATCGATGCCTTCCACCAATTTTTCAATGGCGGTTGGCTGGTCTCCTGCCGGTTGATAGCGACTATGAATATTAAATGACTTTTGCACTGAAATAAAAAGTTAATTTGGCAATTTAATTAATGTAATTTTACATTTCCGTGTTGGGATGGAAAGTTTTAAGCAAAATTCCCTGCAACACATAAAATCACATGGCCAATAGCGAGAAAAAATACGCATAAAAACCCGAAATTAACTTAAAAACATAAAGTTATCTTAAGGCTAACCTTATCATACACTTGTCAGAATATACAAGATTGATAGCACTTTGCCTTCTTGAAGAATTAGATTTTAGGATTTGAGTTTACTAATCAATAAAAAATCCGACGATTTTTAGCTGTAGTGCTTTATACTTAACTGAAGTTCCTTCAGCGCAACCGAAAGACTTATTAGTAGTTTAGAAGAAAAGTTTTTTCTCTAAACATTTGGGTAATGATGATTGACTAACTCCGCTTTCAAGTTAATAATTTTGCAATCGCATCTAAATAATAAAACATTTCCGGTATCTAAACCTAACTATAATTATTAAAGATGACAAACTTAAAATACCTTACCTTTAAAATATTTTATACGCTACTCCAGCCTTTTTCGGCGTTCTTTAGAAAAAGAAGAATGGCGAAGTTCATTCAAAAAATGCAACCTAAAGAAGGGATGAAAATTCTCGACCTGGGTGGACAACCGGAAATTTGGGATAACGTTGGGTTTGTTTTGAATATTACCTGCGTCAATTTACCTGGCGTTGCCAAATCGACATACAAAACCCATCATAATATCCAATACATTGAAGGTGACGCCTGTTCCATGCCACATTTCAATCGCGGAGATTTTGATATAGTTTTTAGCAATAGCGTAATAGAACATGTAGGCGACTTGGAAAATCGGCGCAAGTTTTCTGAAGAAGTACTTAGAATTTCTGATAATTACTGGATCCAAACTCCGTCAAAATTCTTTCCTATCGAGGCGCATTGCGGAATGTTGTTATGGTGGTTTTATCCGGAGGCGCTTCGCCAGCATTTTATAAAAAAATGGTTCGTAAAATTACCGGCTTGGACTGAGATGGTTGCCTCAACCACAGTGCTTTCAAAAACGCATCTTGCCGAATTATTTCCGCATGCCACTATCGTTACGGAATGGTTTGTTTTTCCTAAAGCTTATATTGCTTATGCAGTTAGTCCCGCTAAATAAATACTTTTTATTTGAGGCTGCAAATTAACTGGCTGAATGGCGGTTAATTAAAGTATAAGGGTTTTGTCACAGGATTCCCGGCTTATTCGGATAAGGAAGCTTCAACCAATTTTACCCAATAGCTTGCTCCCAACGCCAAAATGTCATCATTAAAATCGTAGCTGGCATTGTGGAGCATACATGGGCCACCGCCATGTCCGGCGCTACGGTGATCTCCCAAGCCATTGCCTATAAAACAATAACTGCCCGGAATCACTTGCAACATAAAGGCGAAATCTTCAGCGCCCATGGTTGGTTGTTGTTCCAGGACATTTGCCTCACCAACTATTTCCGCCATCACCCGGCGTGAAACTGCAACAGCTTGCTGATGGTTAATAGTGGATGGATAGTTGCGATTGAATTCGAATTCGCAGTCCATCCCATGCGCCAGACAAGTATGCCGGGTTATGTTACGCATCCGGTCTTCTATCATATCCAATAGCTGATTGGAGAAAGCCCGCACTGTTCCCGCTAATTCGCAATGATCGGCAATGACATTAGTGGCGTTACCGGCATTTACCATAGTCACCGACAACAATCCGCTATCCAGGGGATTGGCGCTACGGGTTAAAATCGTTTGCATGGCCAAAATAATCTGTGCGGCAACCGGCACCGGATCCAAGCCAAAATGCGGTAAGGCGGCATGGCAGCCCTTACCGATTACTTTAATTCGAAAAGTATTGCTGGAGGCCATCACCGGCCCTGCACTCACTGCAAATTGTCCAACTTCCAGCCCCGGCCAATTATGCATACCATATACGGCCTGCATAGGAAACTGTTTGAACAAACCATCTTTAATCATTTCATTGGCGCCGCCACCCTCCTCTTCCGCCGGTTGAAAAATCAGATATACTGTGCCACTGAAATTACGTCGCGCCGAAAGATACTGCGCCGCAGCCAGCAACATGGCGGTATGACCGTCATGACCGCAGGCGTGCATTTTTCCGGGGTGACGCGAAGCATGCGCAAATCGGTTTTGTTCCTCTATAGGTAAGGCGTCCATATCCGCACGAAGGCCGATAGCCTTAGTCGAATCGCCTGCTTTAATGATGCCGACCACACCGGTTGTTCCAAGCCCGCAGTGCACCGGAATTCCCCATTTCTGCAATGTTGCCGCCACCAGTTCTGCGGTGCGATGTTCCTGAAACCTTAATTCAGGATGACTGTGAATATCGCGTCGCAAAGCGCGTATGCCGTCAATCTCGCGGACAATATCGGTTATTAACTCTGCGTGTTGCATGCCCTTTCCTCTTACGGATAATATAAACAATTTTAAGGATAGTCAGTCTGCTACTAGTTCTGGGCGTACGGTTAAGCCTTGAATAAACAGTATGATGGATAGAGAAATACGCCCAAAACAAGCTGCATGTTTCAGCTAAGATTTTTTTTGATGATATCATTAATCAATACCTCTACTCCATCTAATTGATGATCATAAACCTCTGTTTTGTAAGCAGTCTGTGGTATGGTGGTTAAAGGCTGCAATACAGATTGACCCAATTGGCGAGTATCGATTCTAACTTGTGCGGAAAGTCCGGGACGTAGCGGTTTTGCTTGTAATTCTTCCTGATGCAGGGCTATTCTGACCGGAACTCTTTCAACGATATGGATATAGTTGCCAGTTGCATTATTCGGCGGTAATAGGGGTCCTGTGGAAGAACCCCCAATAGTGTTCGTTCTGAGCTAAGCCTCTTTCCAGAAGTACCGTTTTAAATGTTTTTCAAGCTCATTTGCCATCGCATCCACATCAATATCACCATTGGTTTTTCTAAAATTGTACTTACCAGTGAATGCAATATGCGACCAGGCAATGGGTGAGATTCTGG
>CAVUMJ010000217.1:0-17290 GCA_963741375.1 uncultured Pseudomonadota bacterium | reverse complement strand
CTTAATTGCTACTCATCTCCCGATAGACTGCGCCACCTTTCTTCTAAATGAAAAGCGCTCGGCCATTCAGGAACTGGAAGCCAGACTTCATGTTAGCATCGTAGTATTGCCGAGCAGACATATAGAAACTCCGGCATATGAAATCGAGCGGATAAAATCGTTGGAAGGCCTGGAAGACAAAGCCAGTCATCTGCAAATCAAGGAAGATGAGATTTCCGTACCGGAGTTTGTCAAACAAACCGGCTCAAAAATTGAAAAAGCAGCTGTTAAGGAGTTTCTACCGGATGCTCCTGCGCCTGTGCAAAACAAAAAATCTTCTACCAGTCTGATGCAACGTTTTTGGCAACGTCTTATTGGTCATAGCATCAATAACGACATTCAAAGCAAACCTGCCAAAGTAGAAGAAAAACCACAGACTAATCGTAACAACCGCAAGGGTTCCGGCCGTAATCCCCGCCGCAATACTAAGCATATAGCTAACAATAATCAGGTTACGGAAAACACAGCCGGCATTAATCAGGACGATCAGAAAAGAAATCAGGACAGAGAATCCAACAGCGACAATGCTATCAAAAAATCCGGCCAGGATCGGCCCCGCCGTAGCCGGAATCGCCGACGCTCACCTCGTAACGGCGGAGAAAGAAGACCTGATGGCAATACTGGACACGATAATAGCCAGCCACATAAGGAACAGACAACTGCAGGATTTACCGCAAATCAAACAGCACAACCACCAACGACGCCTGCCACCGATTTTGTTGGACGCAATGAAAAACCCGAACAGCAACATTTCGAACCGAAACAACCTGAATCGGCAACTCCGCATTTTAGTACAAATAGCGAAGATTAAATTGCTGTTTATCTAACAAAACCCATCATGAATCAATTTTGATTGATGGGTGTCTTAACGCCATAGGGATAATTATCCCTATGGCGACAACATGCATCGCCAGTTTGACATTAACACAGATGCATGAAACACCCCTCAAAAAACAACACGTCAACATCATTAAGTTATTGTTTTAACGGATTTTATCCGTTTAGACAAATCTTAACCATACCGGACTAATTTTTATTTTATTTTTACTGGACTTCTTTCTGCTAACGATTGTACTATTGGGCCGTCCGATTTTCTCCATAACCGAAATGAGGTTTTCGCCATGAATCCCGTTGTTTGGCTTCCTGTGATGTTCCTTCTCGGCTTGATCTTAATGGGCCTGTGTTATGGGTTCATTTTTGTTTGCAAACATATATAAGCACCGGGGATAGTGAAATGATTTATTTGACTATCATCGTGGCCACTCTGGTATTTATCTATCTTATCGCCGCTCTGATTCGGCCTGAGTGGTTTTGATAAGGGCTTAATCATTAGGATAACGGCAAAACCATTGGAGATTGCTTATGTACGTCCAAATCTGGTTGCTCCCCATCGCACTACTTGTCACAGCAAGCATAACCGCTTTTCCGCTCAGTCGTTATCTGGCCTGGATTATGGACGGTAAATACCGGCCATGGCCTATCATGAGCTGGATTGAAAGGCGGTTGGACTCCGGTCCCCAGAACTGGCAACAATACACTACCGCCTTATTGATTTTTAATATAGCCCTATTCATTTTCGGTTTTGCTATTTTGTCATTACAGCCCTACATGCCCTTAAATCCGGATGCAAAGACCATGTTGGCGCCAAGCACGATTTTTCATAGCGTGGTTTCTTTCATGACCAACACGGATTTGCAGCATTATTCCGGGGAACAGCATCTTTCCAATTTCAGCCAGATTTTTTTTGGCATAACCAATTTTTTTGTATCGGCAGCAGTCGGTTTGTGCGCATTGATCGCTATTATTCGGGGATTTAGAGGTGACGCCGTCCTCGGTAATTTCTTTGTGGATATGTGGAGGGTGATTGCATATCTGTTTGTGCCCTTTGCATTTGTGATCGCCCTGATTTTTATTCAGCAAGGCAGTCCGATGACTTTCGATACCAACTATCAGGCATCAACACTGGAATCCGGAGCAATGGGTATCAGCAATGATGGGCAAGCACTACCGCAAACTATCGCCCTGGGACCCGTAGCGGCTTTCGAATCCATTAAAATGCTGGGCACCAACGGCGGCGGATTCTATGGTATGAACTCCGCTCATCCTTTTGAAAACCCTACAGCATTATCAAACTTTTTCAATACTCTGGCCATGATGCTGTTTCCGTTTGCCTTGGTGTTAATGTATGGCCGAATGTTACAGCGGTTTCGACACAGTTTGGTCATTTTCTCGGTAATGCTGTTGTTAATGACCGGAACAGTGGCTTGGTCAATTTATGCCGACACGCTACAGCCTAATCCCGGCCTAACCGCCCATCCGACAGAGCGTATCTATGAAATCCGGAACGGCGCAAAGGAAGCCGGAATGCTGCGAATTACTCTGCCGGCCATAGCAGGTTTGCCGGTTGACCAGCATATGGGCAATCTGGAGGGTAAGGAATTACGTTTCGGCATCTCGGCAGGGGCAACCTTTGCGGCATTAACCACTGACGTTACATGTGGCGCCGTCAACGCCGAAGCCGACAGTCTGAACCCTCTGGCAGCTTTGGCGCCATTTGTCGGGATGTGGCTCAACTGCATCTTTGGCGGCAAGGGAGTCGGCATGATCAATATGTTGCTATACATCATTATCGGCATCTTTCTGGCCGGAATGATGGTGGGCCGTACCCCTGAGTATCTAGGCAAGAAAATTGGCGCTAAGGAAGTTAAGCTGGCGATCCTCGCCTTATTGATTCACCCTTTAATGATACTAATGCCTACCGGGCTGTTCTCAGCGACAAACTGGGGCCTGCTGGCGGTAAGCAATCCCGGCGCGCATGGGTTTTCACAGATGCTGTATCAGTTCTCATCGGCTTCGGCAAATAACGGCTCGGCCTTCGATGGTTTAGGGGTAGCCTACGGCTTTTACAACAATCTTACTCCGGCGCCTTCCGCTATGGCCTGGGATATCGCCACCGGGATAGTCATTGTCATCAGCCGCTATCTTCCTATCATTGCGCCTATCGCCATGGCGGCATCTTTGGGCGAAAAAAAGGCCAGTCCATTCAGTCTGGGTACCTTACGGGACGATACTATCACCTTTGGCGTGCTATTACTAAGCACCATATTGATTGTCGGCGCATTGCTGTTCTTACCGGTAGCGGTATTGGGTCCGCTGGCTGAACATCTGGGGCCTATACCCTTCGGCGGATGAGCCCCCTACCTACAAAATTAATGCGAGACGCAAGCATAGAACTTAGCATACTTTCTCTCGGCATCCTGACGAGGTGAAGCGCCGCTTCACAGAAATTATTTTGTTTTAACATGACTGGCTACCTGTAGGAGAAGGGCATGAAAGACTCATCGGTTTTTGGTCAAGGGCTAATATTGCGTCGGCGAAGTAAAACTCACCATTTGTTCGACAAGGATCTGGCTGCTATAGCTTTTAAGCAAGCTCTGATCATGTTCCGGCCCGACATCCAATGGAAAAATCCGGTCATGTTCGTAGTTGAGGTCGGAGCCATATTAACGCTGTTCTACATCATAGATGCCGCTTGGGGAGACAAACCAAGTCAAGTAGCGTTCAGCTACTTTGTAGCAGTGGATGTTTGGTTGTTTTTGACAGTGCTATTCGCCAATTTTGCCACTGCGCTGGCGGAAGCCAGAGGTAAAGCACAGGCCAATTCACTACGGCTGGCAAGGCACCAAACTACCGCCCATCGCCTTAACAGTAACGGCGGGATGGAGACTATTTCTTCAGCAGACTTGAAGCCGGGCGACCGGGTAGTCGTTCAGGCCGGACAGATAATTCCTAGCGACGGCGAGATTCAGGAAGGCATTGCCAGTGTAGACGAATCAGCCATAACCGGCGAATCATCTCCGGTGATTCGGGCGGCAGACTCCGATCGCTCCAGCGTCACCGGAGGAACATTGGTGTTATCGGACCGGATAGTCGTGGAAATTACCTGCGAGACCGGCGAATCCTTCCTGGACAGGATGATAGCCCTGGTTGAAGGCGCTATCCGCCAACGCACCCCCAACGAAATCGCTTTGACACTGGTGCTGTCTGCGTTCTCACTAATCTTTTTGATCGTCGTCATTCCGCTTTGGGCGATGGCGTGGAATGCCGAGCAATATATGACTAGCTATCTTGGGCTTTCGGAACCTTTGAAAAGTTTGGGCACCGATATCCCAACCTTGGTTGCCTTACTGGTCTGCCTGATTCCCACCACCATAGGCGCATTACTGGCCGCGATTGGGATTGCCGGGATGGACAGGGCGCTACAAGCCAATATCATAGCCAAAAGCGGCAAAGCTGTCGAACTGGCCGGCGATGTTGATGTGGTGTTGCTGGATAAAACCGGAACTATCACCCTAGGCAATAGAAAGGCGACAAACTTTTTGCCGCTGGGACGTTTTACAGTAGAGGAACTGGGACAACTGGCGGCTTTGGCATCTGTTTCGGATCAAACTCCGGAAGGCAAAAGCATATTGGAATTGTACACGCACCGCAACCGCACCCGGCTGGAAATCCCTGCCGTCATTTCCGGTGTGCCTTTTTCCGCACATACCCGCATGAGCGGTGTTGATCTGCCGGACGGACGCGAACTTCGCAAAGGCGCGCCGGACGCCATTATCGCCTGGGTTCAAAACCGGCATGGGCGCATTCCTGACGAATTGTCCGCTTTGGTCAATAGCGTTGCGTCAAAAGGAGCAACCCCTCTGCTTGTCGCCGACAACATTGAGATAGCGGGCGTGGTGGTGCTGTCCGACATTTTAAAACCGCATATGAAGACCCGCTTCGAACATCTAAGACGAATGGGCCTGAGAACAGTGATGATAACCGGCGACAATGCCCTGACGGCTGCCGCCATTGCTGCACAGGCGGGAGTGGATGAATTTGTCGCCGAAGTCACTCCGGAAGCCAAGTTAGCTTATATCCGTAAAGAACAAGCGGCTGGAAAACTGGTGGCGATGATGGGCGACGGCACTAACGATGCTCCGGCCCTGGCCCAGGCTGATGTGGCTTTGGCAATGAACGCAGGCACCCAGGCGGCCAAGGACGCTGCAAACATGGTCGATCTGGACAGCGATCCGACCAAGCTGATTGAAGTGGTGGAAATAGGCAAACAACTCTTGATCACTCGTGGCTCCTTGACCACTTTCTCTATCGCTAACGATGTTGCGAAATATTTTGCCATCATACCCGCGCTGTTTGCCGGGACTTTGCCGTGGATGAAAAGCATTGATGTGATGAACCTGTATTCGCCCACCTCCGCTATTCTTTCCGCTGTGATTTTCAACGCCCTCATCATTCCGGCCTTGATTCCGGTAGCGCTCAAAGGCGTTAAATATCAGGCTTTAGGCGCCGATGCTTTATTGCGCAGAAACTTACTGATATGGGGGCTAGGCGGGGTGATCGCACCATTTATAGGCATCAAGCTCATCGACCTTTTTATGGTCAGCCTGCATCTGATTCATTAAATCCGGAGGATTTCATATGTGGCAGATTATTTGCAAAAGCGTCTTACTGTTAACCCTGGCCGTGGTGCTATGCTGCGGCCTTTATCCTTTAACTCTCTGGTCGATTGGGCAATTGATTTTTCCTTTCCAAGCCAACGGCAGCCGTGTCTTGGCTGATAACGGGACATCCCTGGGTTCGCTGCTGATTGCCCAGCCCTTTACTAAGGATGAATATTTTCACCCTCGCCCTTCGGCAGCGAACTATAACGCAGCGGCCTCCGCGTCCTCATCTCTTGCCGCCTCCAATTACGCATTGCGGGACCGGGTTGCCCGTAGCCTGGGACCAATAGTTGTTTACGCCGATGGCCCACAAGCCGGCCTGCCGGTAGCCCCGGAGATTGATCGCTGGTTCGCGGCAGACATCTACCGTATTCAGCCGCATATCGTGGCGCAATGGGCAAGTCTGCATCCGGCCCTGGCGCAGGCATGGGTCAAGGCAGATCCTGCTCACTCTGCATACATAGAAAACTGGGTAAAACTACACCCAATGTTAGTCTCACAATTCATTAAGGAGAATCCGACATTACCGACGCCTACTGCAACCGATTTGGCAGTTACATTTTTTCAAAGATTTTCCGAGGAAAATCCCGGCAAGTTTCCGGTTACAGTGACGCAGACCGGAACGGTTATCCAACTATCCGATAACGGCCCGGAAATCCAGGCCATATTTTTCGACATGTGGCGGCAAGAGAATCCTAAAATTCCGCTACGGAATCTGCCAGGCGATATGGTCACCACATCCGCCTCAGGTCTGGATCCGCACATTACCCTGGAGAATGCCTACTATCAACTCGATAGGGTTGCAAATACATTGGCAGGGAACTTAAAGCTCGACCCGGCATCGGTACGAGAAAAAATTGAAAACATACTTCAAGAACATTCTTCATCTCCTTTTGGTGGTTTAGCCGGCGAGAAACAGGTCAATGTGCTGGAAGTTAATCTGGAGCTTCACAAACAGTTTGATACCGGAACGGGCAAGCTATGATCAAACTGCGGTTGACCTATACTGGGGATTCAAAGGTAGTGTTGGAGATTAATATAGTTTGATACTGATTAAAACAAAATTCCTACATCAGTTCTAATGATACTATTCATGCCAGATTTTGAACGCATCAGTTCGGCCATTTGCCGACAGACAGGTATTTCTGATCTATGGCAAGTGAAAGCTGGATAGCTGACATTCAATTCATTAGTATGCGTGCCAGTTGGGTAGGATGTGCCAACCAGCGGGCGGCGCATCACTTGCTTGAAAGTTAATTTATCATCATGACCGAATATCGTAGACTCTACATTCCTGGTGCCACATGGTTTTTTACCGTTAATCTTGCCGAACGCAAGGGAAACCGATTATTGGTCGATAAAATAGATATATTACGGGAAGTTTTTGCACAGACCAAAAAACAGCATCCCTTTCGCATGGATGCTATAGTCGTTTTGCCCGATCATCTTCATTGTATTTGGACATTACCTGAAGGCGATGCCAATTTTTCAATACGCTGGAATATGCTTAAAGGTGCATTCTCTAAAAAAATTGAAAAAGGCGAAAGAATTTCAGTCAGCCGAAAATGTAGACGGGAAAGAGGTATTTGGCAGCGCCGATTTTGGGAGCATTGTATACGCGATCAATTGGATTATAACAGGCATGTTGATTATATCCATTGGAATCCTGTAAAGCATCAATGGGTAAAAAATGTGCAAGATTGGCCGCATTCAAGTTATCACCGCTATGTAGAAGAAGGGATTTATCCAATAAACTGGGGTAACATAATCCCACCTGATATTGATGGTATTGAACTCGAATGATGCGCCGCCCGTTGGTTGGCTCATCCTACGGCCCTCATAGAGCCCCCCGATTTATACAGGGGTACGTTCCCCAATTCATATACGCCATTGCATGTTCGCCGAGATCACCGTAGTCAAAGTCGCGCGCAGCAAGCGTATAGAAGCTGTCCTGTATCAATTGATAATAGAAGTCAGATAGCGGTGCAAGTGTTGTGGAGACCGCAGGATGTTCGCCAGCTTCCAGCCAAACATGAGCGCCAAGAAGGCCTTCGTCCGTTTTTTGGTCTCCAACATGGGCTCGAAGAATGTGGATGAAGCTCGCCGGGTCATTGGGTGAATATGCATCAAAGTAATGGTTTGCAACCGTATTAAGGGTAATTCCAGAACGGTAAGAAAAGGCAAGCTGTATTACTCCTCCCCATTCTCCAGAGCCTGGAAATACCTCGGCCTGCAAATCGGCAACTAGCGAAGCGTTCTTCCTAATCTTTAGAACTTCCTTCTTTACCAGCGTCCGTTTGACTTCAATTGTGGCAATTACCGAATGCAGCATTGCCAAAACAGACCCGTCCTCATTCTCTGCGAGAAGCGGGTAACGGGCATCCATAACAACAACATCCAGTTCGGGCGATAGTCGGCCCGATGGCGTAACAAAATGCCCGGTTACGGCACGAAAGGAAATTGGAAGATAGCGATTAAGCAGAGAACAAAGCGCAGCCTCTCCATTCCTCCCGAGAATCTGTGAATTGCTCGAAGAACTATGTGCCTTGTCCACCGCCGCCAGCATTTGGGTCTCTTCATGGGCGAAGATTGGATTTATATGTCCGTGGCGTTGCCGCTGAAATCCAGTCATGCGCGGACCCTCTTCTACGCCCAATGAAAAGGGTAACTTAACGGCAAAAACGTAGCGACGATAGGTGCGTAGCTTTTGCCAGTCAAGTTGATTCGTTGGTTATGCATTTCGCGCCACAACGGTATATTGGGACGGAATATTAAGGTTTTCATTAGATTGAATCTCCTTAACATTAATCTGATACCCCGTATCGCTCATCAATCCAAGTGGCACGCCAATATATTGATGCTTTCCATCAGTTTTGGGTGCTGGACCAAACCCATCCCATGACCTGTAATACGCTCGGTATTCATTTTCAACATCGAAGTCTTTGGCTAGATAAAATGCACATAGTCTAGAAATGCCAGCAAGTACAAATTCTCTGTTATATGAGCTTTTAATTTTCTTTGACAATTCGTTTAATAAAGGCAGTGGTTTTCCTTTTGTTTTTTCATACACCATTCTCCTAAAATTCGGATTTGAAGCAATTACTTCTAATTTCAACCTTACACCGTCGACTGGAGCAAAAGTTCTCCAAAAGTATTTTTCTTGGTTGGATGTAAGATTGATGTCAGTAAATGATGCATAGTACATGTTGCCCATTATTAGCGATTTGTACCTTGGTTCTCCGTTATCATCTGCTTCTAGATACCCGTTAAGCTTGTGATTGTCACAAAAAGATTTAATTTCGCCTTCGGTGAACCTCTTAAGCAAACTATACAAACGAAATTCGCCGGAATTTAAAATTGACTCGGCACCGTCTTTGGATGTGTAGTGGTAAACCGTCAATGCATCAATCGATGGCCAAATTGCGTCTACGACAGAATTTGATAAAGCTTGATCTTGTTTTACAAGATCAGTGACCATTTTATTCGTTATCGTGATATTTGAGAGGTCAATAGGGCGATTGATACCGTATGAAGTCAGTATTGAATTAATATCTTCTACCAAAGATTGTTGCATTTTCAAGTATTCTAGTGATGTCAAATCTCTACTCCCAGGATTCATGACAAGTTATTGATTGGTATATAGTTTTTTATTCTATTTATCATCGGTGACAGTTGGTTATGGTTGGTAACGATCTAAATTGCTGCCATTGAATCAGATTAAGCGATAGCCCGCGTAGCTGAGATTACCGATAGCGTAATCGGAGGAATGTTAGCTTCGAAATGTGCGATTACGCAAGCTAATCGCAACTACCTTTTGAAGGACAGCTTATTTGCTGTTAGTTGTCACTGCAAATTAAATCTTGTCCGACGGCTTAGGGTCGATTGCGCCAATTCGCCGCGCTCCATCGCCGCCGTTCAAGATCAAGCATTTTTCAAGTTTACAACTTTATTACTCTCCTTCAGAAAAACACGGAGGGGGGGGGTTAACCTGCTAGTTCTCCTCAAGGAACTCTGTATTCATGTCATCCATTGGGTGTCCTCTAGTTGGGTTAGGCTTGAAATTTAAGCAACTCTTCAACGGTTAAACCAATATCTTTAGCGATTTGACGAAGTAAAATTGGCGAAATATCACGTCCTGCATGAAACGGTACTGTTGTGCATCTACCGTCAGGATGACGAAATTGTTTATGCGACCCTCTTTAACGGATTTCTGTAAATCCAAGCATCTCAAGCAAAGCGACAACTTCGCGGGGCTTAAGAACAGGTATGTTTCCCATGCTTAAGCGATGACCACATTTTGAGTTCCAACAAACTCGGTTTCCAGTATTGGTTCGCCATCCTCAAGTAACATTTCAATGACTTCCTGAAGATTTTGATTAAGCTCATCCAATGATTCCGCTTGGCTATGTGCGCCTGTAAATCCAGGAACAAAGCCCACATATAAGCCAGTGTCGTGACATTTTTCAATAACCGCTGTATAAATTTTCATATTGACCTAACCTCTTCAAGTGGTTATTGGAAACCAAATCATATTTCTTCTTGCTGCGATTTTTTTAAGAACAGAATTTCGTCATGTAATCGGCCGGATTTATATCATTATCACTGGTTTTCAAATCGTCTGGTACAAAATGTTCTAAATCTCGTGGACCAATAGCTCCAAATACGAAGCGCTCAATTCCGACATCTTTACAATCGGCAACTAAGGGTCAATTGAGCCAATTCGCCGCGCTCCACAGCCGCCCTTCAAGATCGAGCATTTTTAAGTTTATTACTCTCCTACTGGTAGAACTAGGGATACAGCGCCACAGTTTGCAACCCCAAGGATTCCGGCAATCCAAACATTAGATTCATGCACTGCACAGCCTGACCGGAGGCGCCTTTGACCAAATTATCGATAACCGACAAAATCACCACAGTGTCGCCGTTTTGCGGCTGATGCACGGCAATCTGACAGCGATTGCTGCCCCGCACATTACGCGTATCGGCATGACTGCCTTGTGGCAGAATATTGATAAAGGTTTCCGATTGGTAGCGTTGCTCGAACAAGGCTTGTAAATCAATTTTTTTGGTTAAGTGTGCATAGAGCGTGGCATGGATACCGCGTATCATCGGTGTTAAATGCGGCACAAAGGTTAAGCCTACATTTTGCCCGGCGGCATTTTGCAGTCCTTGCTTGATTTCAGGCAAATGCCGATGACCGCTAACGGCATAAGATTTAAAACTTTCCCCTGTTTCACTCATCAAAAAAGCCAGTTCCGCCTTGCGGCCGGCGCCACTGACACCGGATTTAACATCCGCTATCAAGTACTGCGTATCGATTACCGCAGTTTCCAGCAAAGGTAAAAATCCCAGTTGCACGGCGGTAGGATAGCAACCCGGACAGGCTATTAAACTGGCTTGTTCGATCTGCTCGCGATTGATTTCCGGTAAGCCGTAAACCGCTTCCGGAATCAATTCCGGACTGGCATGCTGCATGCCATACCATTTTTCCCATTCCTGAACATCCTTGATACGAAAGTCTGCCGATAAATCGATGACTTTAACGCCTCTATCCAGCAAATCCTTAGCCATAGTCATCGCCGTGCCATTAGGCGTGGCAAAAAACACCACCTGGCAATCACTTAGCAATTCCATGTCCGGCGAACTAAAAACCAGATTGCACAAACCGGTAAGACTGGGATAGAGACTGTCCAGCCGTTTGCCTGCATCAGCTCTAGAGGTGACCACAACCACTTCAACTTTCGGATGCAATACCAGTATCCGTAACAACTCCACGCCGGTATAACCGGTGCCGCCCACGATGCCTACTTTTATCATTTCGAGATTATCCTGATTCTTGACATACTTTTGATCAAAGCATTTGAAATTATGATCATACTCGCAAACTATATCTTTAAAAAATGGCTGTTAACAATCTAGAGATTGATGGTTACGTCAGTTAAAATTAAAGGATACTAGCACGAGCATTAGCATGCTTATAATACTCGTTATCTAAACGCCTTAAAACCCAAAACGTGGTAGCGGTTCAGTTTGGATGATGTGAAGATGGTTTTTTGATAGAGATAACAGAAGTTTTGGGAATCGGGAATATTTGGCCGGGGTTTCGCCGGAAGGGATTCCGGCGCAAAGCTTACAAGGATGTACTTGCAGCGTCCCTGGACAAATATTCGCGCTTTCCAAAACTGGCGGATACCAACCATCAATGTAAATCGTGATAACTGACATTTAATTCAAACTGAACCACTACCAACGAGGTAGTGGTAATGTGAAGACGGTTTTTTGACAGAGATAACAGAAGTTTTGGGAATCGGGAGTGTTTGGCCGGGGTTTCGCCGGAAGGGATTCCGGCGCAAAGCATACAAGGATGTACTTGCAGCGTCCCCGGACAAATAGTCGCGGTTTCCAAAACTGGCGGATACCAACCATCAATGTAAATCGTGATAACTGACATTTAAACCACTACCCAAAACGTCATGAAAGCTATTGAAATAATCACTCATGCCCCAGACAATTCATTGGCTTTGGCGGATTTTCCAATACCATCGCCTGCTGAAAATCAGGTATTAATCAAAGTTGCCGCCGCCGGAGTTAATCGGCCGGACTTAATGCAAAGACAGGGCCTATATCCTCCGCCAGCCGGCGCATCGCCAATTTTGGGATTGGAGGTAGCTGGGACAATAGTGGAAACCGGGGCAAAGGTAATGCCGTTTAAGACAGGCGATCAGGTTTGTGCATTGCTTACCGGTGGAGGCTACGCTGAATATTGTCTGGCGGATGCCGGGTGCTGCTTGCCCATACCGAAAGGCTTAAATTTTGTACAAGCCGCCGCCCTACCCGAGACTTTTTTTACAGTTTGGAGCAATATATTTGACCGCGGCCATTTGCAAGCCAATGAAAGCTTGCTGGTGCATGGCGGAGGCAGCGGTATAGGCACGACAGCCATTTTGCTGGCCAAGGCATTTGGTCATCAAATTTATGTTACCGCCGGCAATGAGGAAAAATGCAAACGCTGCCTGGAGCTTAACGCCGATGCCGCCATTAATTATAAACAACAGGATTTTGTTGAAGTAATCAATAGCTTGACTGACAATAAGGGCGTAGACCTAATCCTGGATATGATAGGCGGAGATTATTTCCCCAGAAACTTGAAAGCACTGGCTGTTGAAGGCCGCTTAGTACAAATTGCCATTCAGAACGGCGCCAAAAGCGAGATTAACTTATGGTCTTTGATGCAGAAACGTTTGACAGTGACCGGCTCTACTTTAAGAAGCAGAGATGTGGCTTTTAAAAGCCATATTGCCCGGCAACTGCAAGAAAAAGTCTGGCCTTTACTGGAAAGCGGCCGGATTACACCAATTATCGATTCAGTTTTTTCACTGGCAGAAGCCGGCAAAGCCCATGCCCGCATGATTTGTAATCAACATTTCGGCAAAATTATTCTGGAGATTTAACATGGCATACACAACTTTGATTTCAGCAACGACTCTGGCCGAACATCTTTATCACCAGGACTGGGTTATTTTCGATTGCAGATTTTCGCTAGCCGACGTTCAAGCAGGAAACAGAGCTTATCGCCAAGGTCATATTCCAAACGCCCGTTATGCCGATTTAAATCAGAACTTGTCCGCACCTGTCAAAACTTATACCGGCAGGCACCCATTGCCAAACTTTGCCAACCTGGCTAGTCAACTTGGCAGATGGGGGGTCAGCAGCCGCAGTCAGGTTGTGGTTTATGACGATGCCTCAGGGGCTTTTGCAGGCCGCATGTGGTGGCTGCTACGGACTATGGGCCACCAGAATGTGGCGATTCTGGATGGAGATATCCGCCATTGGCAAAAACTGAGCCTGCCATTGACGACCACACTTCCAAGCTTCACTCCGAATTCATTCCGTAGCTATCCGGATGACCATCAATGGTTAAGCGCCGTTCAGGTTGAAAATGCCCTGGCCGCTAACCGCATTACCTTGATAGACGCCAGAACTGCAGAACGTTTTAATGGCTTGCAAGAGCCAATCGATCCGGTAGCCGGACATGTTCCCAAAGCCTTAAACCGGCCTTTTCAAGCCAATCTGGAAAAAGATGGACGGTTTTTACCGCCGGCACAGTTAAACCAGCAATTTAAAAACTTGATCAAATCCCGCCCTGCCGAACAAGTTGTGCATATGTGTGGATCAGGAGTTACAGCCTGCCACAACTTACTGGCTATGGAAATTGCCGGTTTAAGCGGTTCGAAATTGTATGCCGGCTCCTGGAGCGAATGGATAGTTAATCGCAATCGCAGTATTGCTTAAGTTTGTTGAATGCACCGGAAAATTAATTGGTTTTTGGTCCGGTTTGATGGGAAAGATAGGAACGCGCCAATTTGCGCAGCCCATTTGCAGAAACATCCAGGCCTAAAGGTGCGGTAAACGATTCCAGTTCGTACATTATATCGGTTGCGGAAATTAATGTCAGATAACGCAAGCCCTCGGCTCCCGGAACTTGATTTGACGCTGTTCTTAGCAAAGGCGCCATTTTGTCCCAGCTTTCGTTGAAAAACTTGCGCACCGGGTCTTTGCCCCCGGAACTATCTTCACTAAGAGCCTCTGTAAACGCCGCTCCAGCTTGTTGAAACACTTCACGCAAGGTGGCCTGGTCAGCTTCGGTCTGCTGATTTAACGGCGGCTTGCTCAAACTTTTCTCCATATTCTGTTCTAATTGATCCCAGACAATTTGCCATTGCTGCAATTCATCTGCACTAAAAACTGCAACCGGCTGAGTATCGCCGGCCTTTTTCTTCTTTCCGGAAAAACCGATATCAAGTTTTAAGGCTTTGTCGCCAACTTCAACTCGTTTGAAGCGCAAGCTGTTGACGGTGTCATACAATACTTCAGTCTTATCGTCATCAACAAATGGCAGCAAGGTCTTGATAATATCACCACGAGATTGATTAAGATCGATTTTCAGATCGGAAAACTTCGGTTGCACTACTTTATTAATTAAATCCTGTAATTCTTTAATGTTTAGCTGTTGACCATTTAAATCGCTGGCGATAGCCTTGGTCAATGGAAAACTCAGGATACTGCCGGAGGCGTCCAATGTCGGCTTTTGGAGGGTTTGCAGAAGACCGCTCCACTCAATCGCAGACATGCATTTATTGCCTAACTGCAAACCAATTTTAGCGTGAACATTATTTTCAATCTTGACCTGAGCTTGCTCAGCGCTGATCTTGGGGTTGGAAAGGTCTAGGAAACTGCACTCCTTTCCATCTTTCCAGACACGGGCCACGGCATTTTCGCCGGTATACAGCTGATTAATCAGTATATTCCGGATCAGCCGATAATCCATAGGCACAGTAATACCGGTTTCGGCAGCACGGCAATGACTTGCCAACAAAGTCAGGATCATTGCTATGAAAATAGTTCGCATCATCGCCATATTGAATTTCGGTTTAAGTTTTTTGAATGGGCAAGCTTCCCCGATAGCCTGAAGAAATGGGGTAGCGGCGGTCACGGCCAAAAGCTCTTGGGGTAATTCGAATACCTGGCGGAGATTGCCGCCGTTTGTATTCGTTTCTGTCCACCAAAGCTATAGCTCGATTAACATCTTCCAGCTTATAGCCTAGAGACAAAATTTTTTCTGCCGGTTGATCTTCTTCAACATACAATGCCAGAATCGGGTCGAGCACTGAATAGGGAGGCAAGCTATCCTCGTCTTTTTGATCCGGCGCCAATTCCGCGGAAGGCGGTCTGCTCAAAACTCTTTGCGGGATCACATTCGATAAACCATTGCGATATTCCGCCAAACGATAAACCAGCAATTTATAAACATCTTTTAGCGGTGCAAACCCGCCGGCCATATCGCCGTACAAAGTGGCGTATCCCACGCTCATCTCACTTTTATTACCCGTGGTCAGCAACAGTTTGCCTTGTTTGTTGGAAATGGCCATCAGCAACACGCCCCGGCATCGCGCCTGAATATTTTCTTCCGTTGCGTCTTTTTGAGTATCGGCAAAGAGAGGGTTTAACATTTCATTAAAAGCCTTAACTGCAGGCTCTATTGAGATAATGTGGTGTTTGACGCCTAGCGCATTCACTTCTAATACGGCGTCTTCGATACTCATATCATGTGTGTAGCGCGAAGGCATCAATACCACTTCCACCTGTTCGGCTCCCAAGGCATCAACTGCCAAAGCCAGCACCAAAGCCGAATCGATACCGCCAGACAATCCCAAAATTACGCCTTTAAAGCCATTTTTCCGCACATAATCCTTGATGCCCAACACCAGTGCCTTATATTCGCTGATTACCGGCTGATAATACCCCGCCATACTGCCGGGCAAGGGTAAACCGTCGACGAACTCAATGACTTCCAGTTGCTCTTCAAATTCGGCAGCACGAAATACCACCCGGCCATTTTGATCAGTAACAAACGATGCTCCATCAAATATCAGCTCATCCTGCCCACCGATTTGATTGACATAAACCAATGGGATACCTGCATTTTTAATTTGATCGCAGATGACGTTTTCACGTTGATGAATTTTTCCGGCATGAAATGGAGAAGCATTCAGAGTGAGAATAATATCCGCACCGGCAAGACGATTTTTTTCAATAATACCGGCCTGCCAGATATCTTCGCAAATGGTTAAAGCTAATCGGCTATTTTTAACAGTGAACAGAGTTGTCATATCTGACCTGCTGAAATAGCGCTTTTCATCAAATACCCCATAATTCGGTAGGGCATTTTTGTAATATTCAGCAATGATTTTGCCTTCGGCTATAGCCATAGCACCATTGAACAACTGAGCGTCCTGACGCTTAGGCAAGCCAATTACAACAATAATGCCGCTGACCTGTGTAGTTATGTATTGAACTGCATGCTCTGCCTGCAGGATAAAATCTTCTCTGAATAATAAATCTTCTGGCGGATAACCGGTAATGCATAACTCGGAAAACACCACTACATCGGCCTGTTGCTGCTTGGCCCGCCCCACTGCCTCTAAAATTTTTGCAGTATTGGCTGCGATATCGGCGACTGTAAAATTTAGTTGGGCAATTGCAATCTTTAAGGTCATCTTAAAAACAAGCTTTCATCGCCAAGCCTATATCCGACGGAGAATTGACCATTTCTACACCGGCGGCTTTCAAGGCGGCAACTTTACCTGCAGCAGTACCGGCGCCGCCGGTCACAATGGCGCCCGCATGCCCCATACGCTTGCCGGGAGGCGCGGTTTGACCGGCAATATAGCCGATAACCGGCTTGCTAACAGTTGCTTTGATAAATTCTGCGGCCCGCTCTTCGTCATTGCCGCCGATTTCACCGACCATGACGATACCTTTAGTGTCCTGATCTTCCTGAAAACGTCTCAATACGTCAATAAAATTCATACCACGAATCGGATCGCCGCCTATGCCTACACAGGTACTTTGCCCAAGCCCTTGCTGACTGGTCTGATTTACAGCTTCGTACGTCAAGGTGCCTGAACGCGACACGATGCCGATTTTCCCGGGAATATGAATATGGCCGGGCATAATCCCAATTTTACATTGTCCCGGCGTGATGACACCGGGACAATTAGGACCGACCAATAAAGAACGGCTACCCTGCATGGCGGCTTTAACCCGCATCATTTCCAGAACCGGAATACCTTCCGTGATGCAGACTATCAATTCAATTTCCGCATCAACCGCCTCCAAAATGGCGTCGGCAGCAAAAAAAGGCGGCACATAAATCATCGTGGCAGTGGCGGCAGTAGCTTTTACAGCTT
>CAVUMJ010000216.1:0-12350 GCA_963741375.1 uncultured Pseudomonadota bacterium | reverse complement strand
ACACTCGCCTTTGCGGGATGTGGCGGGAATGTTGCTGTCGTTCAACTATGCCGCTCACACTGCAATTGCTCACGATAGTACCGAACAACCCGAAACCTTGGCTAGGTTTGAACCTTTTGTGAAGGACTGGGAAGCCGAGGTGGGACGGGTTTTCCTCGCTGCCTATGATGAAACCGTGCATAGTTCCGGATTGATTGCACCGCGTTCGTCGCAAGGCGGCTTACTCGACCTGTTCCTGCTGGAAAAAGCTTTTTATCAGGTACGCTACGAACTCGACAACCGCCCGGATTGGGTGGTCATTCCCTTGCGTGGCATTCTGTCGTTTTTGTAGGGAAAAATCAGACCGGGAGAATTTAACATGGCAAAGATGATAACAGCGGTATGGCCGGGGCGTCCCTATCCGCGAGGCGTTTTTTGGGATGGCGAAGGCGTGAATTTCGCCATTTTTTCCGAACATGCCGATAAAATGGAGTTGTGCCTGTTCGACGCCAAGGGACGCAGCGAAGTCCAACGCATAGAATTGAAAGAGCGCACCAATTTTGTTTGGCACTGTTTTCTGCCGGAGGCTCGGCCAGGTCTACTCTATGGTTTCCGGGCGTACGGACCTTTCCGGCCTACGGAAGGGCATCGTTTCAATCCGAACAAATTGCTGATAGAGCCTTATGCCAAGGATATCGTGGGGACTCCGCGCTGGAGCGACGCCCATTTCGGTTACCGCATCGGCAGCAAGGACGCCGATTTGTCTTTCAACCATCGCGATAATGCCGGCAGCATGCCTAAGTGCCGGGTGATCAATCAGACATTCGCCTGGGGAAACGACCATCCCCCCCATATTAACTTGCATGATATGGTGATTTACGAGCTGCATGTCAAAGGGTTTACCATGCAGCATCCGGATATTCTGCCCCAGTTCCGCGGCACCTACGCCGGATTGGCGATGGATCCGGCCATCGAACATCTCAAGCGTCTAGGCGTGACGACAGTTGAACTTATGCCGGTGCATGCTTATCTGGACGACCGCTATCTGGTCGAACGAGGCTTGCACAATTATTGGGGCTATAACTCCATAGGTTTCATGGCGCCGGATTCCCGTTATTCGGCCAGCGGCGATATCAGCGAGTTTAAAACTATGGTAAAGACTCTGCATAATGCGGGTATCGAGGTGATACTGGACGTAGTGTACAACCACACCGCCGAAGGGAACCAGTTGGGGCCGACCCTGTCCTTCCGCGGTCTCGATAACGCTTCTTACTATCGTCTGGATGCGGATAATCCGCGATATTACGTAGACTACACCGGTTGCGGCAATACTCTGGACATGCAGCAATCCTGTGTGCTGCAGTTAATGATGGACAGCTTGCGTTACTGGGTGCAGGAAATGCATGTGGACGGCTTCCGTTTCGATTTGGCTTCCGCCCTGGCGCGGGAGTTGCATGATGTAAACCGGCTCGGCACCTTCTTCGACACCATACGGCAAGATCCGGTATTAAATACCGTCAAGCTAATTGCGGAAGCCTGGGATCTGGGCGAAGGCGGCTATCAAGTGGGAAATTTCCCGTTGGGCTGGGCAGAATGGAATGACAAGTACCGCGATTGTATTCGCGCCTATTGGAAAGGCGATGAAGGATTGATCGGACAACTGGCGCAACGCTTGACCGGCTCCAGCGACCTGTATGAACACAGCGGGCGTAAACCCTATGCCAGCACCAATTTCATCAGTGCGCACGACGGTTTTACCTTGCATGATCTGGTAACTTACAACACGAAGCACAACGAGGCCAATCTGGAAGAGAACCGCGACGGCAATGACAATAACCTGTCCTGGAATTGCGGGGTAGAGGGTGAAATTGACGATCCGGCCATTAACGCCTTGCGCACCCGCCAGAAACGCAATCTTCTCGCCACACTGCTTTTTTCGCAAGGGGTTCCCATGCTGCTGGCAGGAGATGAGATGGGCCACAGCCAGCAGGGTAATAATAATGCCTATTGCCAAGATAACGCCATCAGCTGGCTCAACTGGGAGCTTAACAAATCCGATAGCAATTTGCTGGAATTCACCCGGCGCATCGTTGGATTGCGCATGCAGCATCCCTTGTTCAGGCGAAACTTTTTCTACCAGGGCAGTCCCATTCGTAGCGGCGAGGTCAAAGATATCGTCTGGCTCAATCCGGATGGCTCCGAAACCAGAGATGACGACTGGAATCAGATGTCCGCACATTGTCTGGGTGTGTATTTCGCAGGCGGTAAATTGATTGAAACCGATGGCCGTGGACGGCGTTTAAAGGACGATAATCTGCTGTTGCTGCTCAATGCCCATCATGAGGATATTGCGTTTTTACTGCCGGAATTCGAGGAACATCTCTATTGGGATGCGCTGCTTGACACGCTGGATGCAATCGGCGCCCCGAACATATCACGTTACAAGGCAGGTCAAACTTATCCGTTGAGCGGGCGGTCTTTGGTGCTGCTGAAACAGGCGCAGACAAAATGAAACGTGTACATGACATGCCATTCGGCGCGGCGGTGCTGTTAAACGGCAAGGTGCGTTTCCGTTTGTGGGCGCCGGCGGCCCGCAAAGTCGAGTTGTGTTTGGAAAATCACACCGGAGAAGACATCGTATTGCCTATGGACAGGCTGGCGGACGGCTGGTTCCGGTGCGAAACTCCGCAGGCCCGGCATGGAACGCTTTACCACTATCGTATTGATGACAGTCTTGATGTAGCCGATCCGGCTTCAAGGGCTAATCCCAATGGCGTACACAGCTCTAGCCAGGTGATCGATGCCGCGGCCTTCTTTTGGCAGGATGAAGACTGGCGCGGCCGTCCCTGGCATGAAGCGGTCATCTATGAACTTCATTTGGGCGCCTTCACTGCGGAGGGCAGCTTTTTGGCCGCCATGCAACGTCTTGACTATCTGGCCGAATTAGGCGTTACGGCCATCGAACTAATGCCGATAGCGGATTTCCCGGGAATGCGAAACTGGGGTTACGACGGCGTGCTGTTGTTTGCGCCGGCCCATTGTTATGGCGCCCCGGACGGACTGAAAGCCTTGGTGCAGGCTGCGCATGCGCGAGGATTGATGATATTGCTCGACGTGGTATACAACCACTTCGGGCCGGACGGCAATTATCTGAATGCTTATGCGCCGCAGTTTTTTAATGAGCGCCATCAAACCCCCTGGGGAGCCGCCATCAATTTCGATGGCGAGCACAGCCGTATCGTGCGTGATTTTTATATCCATAACGCCTTGTACTGGCTTGAGGAATACCATTTTGACGGGTTACGTTTCGATGCTGTGCATGCCATTATCGACGATAGCCGCCCGAACATTCTGGAAGAACTGGCTGCGGCGGTAAAGGCCGGGCCGGGACGCAACCGGCATGTCCATCTGATATTGGAGAACGATAGCAATGAAGCGAGATACTTGCAGCCGAAAAGCTTTACCGCCCAGTGGAACGACGATATTCATCATGTCCAGCATCTGCTGATAACCGGTGAAAATGAAGGCTACTATGCCGAGTATGCGGATATGCCGATTCGGCATTTGGGTCGATGTCTGGCTGAGGGCTTTGCTTTTCAGGGCGAACCTTCGGTTTTCCGTGGTGGCCGGCGGCGCGGCGAGTCAAGCGCCGCGCTTGACTCCGGCGCTTTCGTCAATTTTCTCCAGACGCATGACCAGATAGGCAACCGTGCTTATGGTGAGCGCATCGGCATGTTAGCTCCGCGACAGCGTTTGCAAGCGGGGTTGGTTGTGCTGCTGTTAGCGCCTTCACCGCCCATGTTATTCATGGGCGAGGAATTTGCAGCTGTGACGCCATTCCTGTATTTCTGCGATTTCCAGGGCGAACTGGCCGTCGCTGTCACCGAAGGGCGACGTAGCGAATTCGCCGGTTTTGCTACCTTTGCAGACCCGATTGCACAGGCCAGGATTTCAGATCCCAACGATGCCGCTACATTTTTACGCAGCAAGTTGCATTGGGCTTGCCTGGAGCTGCCACAACACCAGGACAGTCTGGATTTTTACCGGCGTTTGCTGGCCTTACGCTGCACGAATCTTGCTGCGCGTTTACCGGCGCAGGGCGGCAGCGGCAAATTCGAATTGTTGGGAGCAGCCGGGCTGCTGGTGAGATGGCGCTTAAGCGACGGCGCCCGTTTGACACTGGTAGCGAATTTAGGCAACGAACCGGTCGTAGCCAATTTACACATCGCAGGCCATGCATTTTATGTTAGTCAGGCGGACTTGCCGGAAGCGCTCGCCGCCGGGACTATGCCGGCCTGGTGTGTCGCCTGGTTTCTTGATGAGGCCCAGGGATGAAAACTAACCCTGAACCACGTATTCCCTTGTGTACTTATCGTCTGCAATTCAACAGCGATTTCACTTTTAACCAGGCCCGCGAAATCGTGCCTTACCTGAGCGCCCTTGGGGCCTCCCATCTATATGCTTCACCTTATCTTAAAGCGCGGCCAGGCAGCCGGCACGGTTACGATATCATCGATCACAACACGCTTAATCCGGAGATCGGCTCCTACCGGGATTTTGAAAGGCTTTGCGAAGCGCTTGCTCAACATGGCATGGGCCAGTTGCTGGATGTGGTGCCTAATCATATGGGAGTGCAGGCAGGAGACAACGTCTGGTGGCTGGACGTGCTGGAAAATGGCCGGACGTCCGCTTATGCCGGGTTCTTCGATATCGATTGGTCTCCCATAAAAGCCAAACTGCACGGCAAAGTGCTATTGCCGGTATTGAGTAATCATTATGGCGCGGTACTGGAAAATGCCGAATTACAACTGCAGTTTAATGCCGAACATGGTGAATTCGGCATTTATTATTTTGAGCACCACTTTCCGGTGGATCCGGCGGAATACCCGCAAATCATGGTATATCGCATGGATGTCTTAAACACACTGTTAGGGGAAGACAACCAGTTATTGATGGAATATCAGAGTCTGGTTACCGCGTTTCGCAACCTTCCCTGCCGTGAAGAAGTTTCAGTTGAACGTCAACTTGAGCGCAGACGCGACAAGGAAGTGCTTAAACGGCATCTTGCCGGTCTGGTTGCGAATTCTGCCGATATTGCCCGGTTTCTGGAAGAAAACCTACGTATTTTGAACGGTACGGCGGGGAAATCATCCAGTTTCGATCAGCTTCACCTCCTGATCGAGGCGCAAGCTTACCGGCTGGCGTTTTGGCGAGTCGCGTCGGACGAAATAAATTACAGGCGGTTTTTCGATATCAACGATCTTGCCGGGCTGCGTATGGAAAACGACGAAGTTTTCGACGCCACCCACCAGTTTTTATTGCAGCTGATTCAAGAAGGCAAGCTGGACGGTCTGCGTCTGGATCATCCTGATGGTTTGTACGATCCGGAAGCGTATCTATGTAAGCTGGTGGAGTGCTGCAGCCGCGTCGGACGCGCGCCTTATCTGCTGGTAGAAAAAATTCTGGCGGTAAATGAGGATTTACGCAGCTCCTGGCCGGTACATGGTACGACGGGTTACGAATTTACTAATTTACTCAACGGCTTGTTTGTAGATACCGGCGCAGCCAAGCGTATGGAGCGCGTGTATAACAGTTTTATCGGCGTACATGTTGATTTTGATGACTTGCTCTACCGTTCCAAGAAGCTGATCATGAAGACAGCCCTATCGGGGGAACTGAATGTACTGGCCAACCAGCTCTCGAAAATTGCCGAAGCCGATCGCCGGACCTGCGATTACACACTAAATGGATTGCGTACGGCCCTGGCTGAAATTGTGGCCTGTTTCCCGGTTTACCGGGGTTATATCAGCGCCCGCGAAGCGGCGGCGGAAGACATCCGTAACATCAAACTGGCAACTATAGCGGCAAAACGCAAAAGCACAACGGCTGACACCAGTATTTTCGATTTTTTGCGCGACGTCCTCACACTAGTTGCAGCAAATGGAAAATCGTCCGCATACTCTGAACAAGTGCTGACCTTTGTCATGAAATTTCAGCAATTCACCAGTCCGGTCATGGCCAAAGGACTAGAGGACACCAGCGCCTACATTTACCATCGCCTGCTTTCGTTAAATGAAGTGGGGGGCGATCCGCGGCGATTCGGCGTAACCCGTCGTGCATTTCATCGCGCAAATCAGGCCCGTGCGGAGAAATGGCCGCATAACATGTTGACCACCGCTACTCATGACACCAAGCGCGGCGAGGATGTGCGGGCCCGGCTGAATGTGTTGTCCGAAATGCCGGCAAACTGGCGGTTGGCGCTACGCCACTGGAACCGGGCCAACCGAAGTCTTAAACAGTCTGTGGACGGCATGTCGGCGCCGGCGCTCAACGATGAATACTTCATTTATCAGACATTACTGGGTATTTGGCCTTTAGGTGAACCGGACGCTAATGAAATGGCGCAGTTCTCTGTCAGGATCAGAGAGTATCTGGTCAAGGCTATGCGCGAAGCCAAGGTTTACACCAGTTGGATTAACCCCAATACCGCTTATGAAGAAGCGGTTACGGGATTTGCCGATGCACTGATTCATGCATCGCCGGAAAGTGAATTCATGAAGGATTTTCGGCCTTTTCAGCGGCGCATCGCCCGGCTGGGGATGTTCAATAGCCTGTCTCAGACTTTAATCAAGCTTACCGCCCCAGGCGTACCGGATATTTATCAAGGCAGCGAATTATGGGATTTCAGCCTGGTAGATCCCGACAATAGGCGGCCGGTTGATTTCTTTTTACGCCGAACCATGCTGACTGCATTACAGAAGCTTGCCGCACATGAGCCCAAGAAACGTTGTGCCGGGGTAAGGAGAATGTGCGATACGCTGGAAAATGGCCGCGCCAAAATGCTGATCGTCCACTCGGCGCTGGCATTGCGGGCACATTGGCCGGAAGTGTTTCAGCAAGGCAAGTATTTACCGCTGGCAGTCAAGGGAGAGCATGCCGCTCATCTCTGCGCTTATGCCCGCGTCGCAGGCAGGCGTTATGTGATTATATCGGCTCCGCGCTTTCTGGCAGGGTTGCTGGACAAAACCGATATGTTGCCGCTGGGGGAAGAAGTTTGGGGAAATACCTTCGTGGACCTGCCGTTCCATCAGCATGAAATGCAATATACCTGTGTTTTCACCGGAAAGGTGTTGCAGCCGAATCAGCGCCGTTCCGGATGGAGTCTGCCGGTTGCAGAGTTGTTGGCCGCATTTCCGGTGGGGTTGATTGTTGCCGAGAGTGGTCGCCCAGCGTAGACTTAACAGGAAATCGGGACGATTGGTTTTACCGTCAGGATCGTTTCGAACCGCAGAACCCAGTGCGCTCCGTTATCAATTATCCGCAGAAATCGGAATAACTTTTAAGACCTTGACTCTTTCATCAACATTACGCTGACGCACATACCCGATAGCACCTGGCGTCATAGATACGAATCGCAGCACAGCTTCTTCTGACGCCAATACTTGCGGCGGGGTCACCCCTTGAAAGTATTGCTCATTCCAATAATCTTCCATTTCATCAGGGCGTTTTTTGAACAAAGCTAAAGAGAAAATCTGGCGTAATTCATGTGATGACGGCAAACTCAAAGGAATCCAGCGCGTTCCATTACTATCCAGCATGAGCTTACGCAAATACACCAGTTTTAAGGTTTCTAGGGAGATGTTATTAATATCACTGGATCGTTGCGTGACAACCGCTAAAGATTCTTCCGCACCGCCTGGCGCTGCAAAGCCAAGTAGGTTCAGCGTACTGACTATAATGATGAGATAACGTAGGTTTTGCATGTTTAAAACAATACGGAACAGGACGCAAACATGCCATCGGGCGCCAACTCGCGATTGTTATTACCGGTACGGTATTCCAACTTAAACACCAGCGGCGGTTTTGGGCGATAGGCTATACCCAGAACTTCAGCCTGACCAAGACCTCTATTGACAAGCTGATTATCCCAGTTGCTTGCCCAATCGAAAAACTCGTAACGGCCTACCGCATATAAACTGGATGTAAGGGGAACGACTCCTTGAATATAGCCTTGCCAGGCATTCTGATTGACGTCTGTCGCATTATTGCGATAGACGATTTCACTGTTAACTAAATAACGCTGATAGGACCAAGCAAAATCGAAACCGGTGAGATGGTTTCTTGTGTTCGAACTGCCGATTAAGGCAAAATCCACATACGATAAACCGAGTTGTAAATTATCGTTTACGTGATAGCGTAAGCGCATGCCTTGGGCGTTATCGAAAGCCAGCCCTTGGCTGTCGATCGTTGGATCTAACGTGGAGCTGTAATCGCTGTAAACCGAATAGTCAAGAAAGCGCTCGCCAACTAAAACCGTGCCCTGCAGCATGACGCCCGTGGCATAATCCGAAAATAGATTAGTGGTCGCGACCGGACGCGTCGTCGTCCATACCAACGGATCGACATGAATCAGGTTCCATTGGCCCACCGGGGTTAGAATTTTACCTATACGAACACTCAGTGCGTCCGTCGCCAAGTAGTCGACATATAAGCGTTCCAGATGTAGGTTGGCGCCCGTGGTGGATAGAGTGCGCTTTCCTCCCACATTAAGCACATTTTCACCTTCTGTTTCTGAGAAAAATCGCAGTTTGCCACCATTATCCCAAGTAACAAACAAACTCAGATTACTGACGCTTAAAGACGCAGGCCATTTGCCTAAACCTTCAAAATGGCTACTGGCATAGCCGCCTAAGGCAAAACCAGTATCACCTAACGGGTAGCCATGCCCTAATTGGTAGCCTGTGGCGGTTTCATCCGCCAAAACCGGTTTAATGCTGGATAATAAGACTGCCAGGATTAGAATTTGTAACAACGCGCGCGCAAAGCGGCTGGCTTTTAGGGAAAGGGATTCCATGGTAAATAATGAGATAACTGGATTTCAGACGTTACTGCTTACCCTTAAGGGCTTCAGTCTTGTGCATTCTCAGCAACAATATTGTATTTCTTAAGCTTATACCAAAGCGTACGTTCGCTGATTTTCAGGTTTCGCGCCGCCTTGGCCTTATTGCCTTCGGCTAGCCTAAGGGCTTTATTGATAATGCGAATTTCAAGATCGGCGACACTGCCTTCCAAATCGCAGGAATGACTTTCAATGCTTTCCGGCAGCGCAGTTTGTTGCAGTTCTTCGAAAAAAATCTCATGCGGCAAGTGGGCTTCCCCTATTTCCTCGCCTCGGCTTAAGACCACCGCTCTTTCAATAATATTTTTCAATTCTCTAACGTTACCGGGCCATTTGTAAGAGGTCAGAATTTCGCAAGCAACCGTTGATAAGCCTAAAACCGGGTAGCCCATCTGTTTGCGATAATGTTCGATGAAATTATGGGCCAACTTCAGAACGTCATCTTCTCTTTCGCGTAAAGGCGGTAAGCTAAAATTAAAGACATTCAAGCGATAAAACACATCTTCCCGCAATTGTTTTTCAGCAACCGCTGTCCGCGGATTGCGATTAGTGGCGGCAATAAAGCGGACATCGATTTCGAAACTATGATTACCGCCTAATCGTTCAATTGTATTTTCCTGAAGTACTCGCAATAATTTAGCTTGAATTTCTGGGTGCATCTCGGTAATTTCATCCAGAAACAGGGTGCCTTGGTGGGCATATTCAAATTTGCCGACCCGGTCTTTCACGGCTCCGGTAAAAGCACCACGCACATAACCGAACAATTCGCTTTCCAGCATGCTGGTTGGAATAGCTGCACAATTAATCGGCACAAATAAGCCGTTCCTTCCCGAATAACGATGAATGGCTCGGGCGACTAATTCTTTTCCGGTACCCGTTTCGCCGGAGATAAACACACTGGCTTTACTCGGCGCCACCTGCTTGATCAAAGAATAAATTTCGTGCATAGCGCGACTTTGACCGATAAAATCGTCCCACCCGCCATTGTCGAGTTGATCGCGCAAGAATAGATTTTCCTGTTTTAAGCGAGAGGTTTCGAGCGCCTGTTTAACCACGCGTTCAACTTGTTCAATATCCAGTGGACGCATGATAAAATCGCAAGCGCCCTCTTTCATGGCGGCGACTGCACTTTCTACTGTGCCGTAGGCCGTCACGACAATCACCGGAATTTCGTTACCTTCTTGACGCAAGCTTGATAATAACTCCAAACCGTCCATTTTCGGCATCTTCAGATCGGTAATCAGTAAATTCACCGAAGTATTGCGGATGATATCCAGCGCTTCTGCGCCATCCACAGCGACAGAGACCTCACAGCCCAATTTGCTTAACAGAATTTCCAGCATCCTGCGCCCATTCTTCTCATCGTCGGCAACCAAGACATGTGCGCTACGTAACATATTATTAAACCTTGATATTTGGTAAATCTAAAATAAAACAGGCTCCGCCCCATTCACTGGGCGCGGCAGAAAGCATGCCTTGATGCGCCAATATAATTTGGCGGGTGACGGTTAACCCCAAGCCTATGCCTCCCGCTCTTTTGGTGAAGAAAGGATCAAATAAGCGTTGATAATCATCGGCATCAATACCCGGACCGCTATCGGCTATCTCTATGCGAATCATTTTCCCGGAACAAGACGACCGTATCCGGATTAAACCGGCGTCGGGCACGATTTGAATGGCGTTTAACAACAAGTTTAGAAATACTTGCGTCAACAGTTCGCTATCGCCAAGAATAATGGGGTTTTCAGCCAACAACTGTTTTTCAATCTGCAGCTGTTTATTTTCGGCTTGGATTTTCAGCAGTTCTACAGCATGGACTATCAGTTCATGCAGATTAAGTTCCAGTCTGTGCGGCTCTCGAGGACGCGCGCATTCCAACAAGGTAGTCACCAGTCTTCTAAGCCGTGCGCTTTCATCCAAGATAAATTGGGACATTTCCTTGCCTTCCGAGGTAAGACCATCCTCCCTTTGCAGCCATTGCGCCGAGGTGGAAATGATCCCGAGCGGCGTTCGGATTTCATGGGCCATAATGGCAGCCATTTCTCCCACCACCGCCAATTTTGCCGTCTGAACCACCTGCTCTTTGGATTGCTCCAATTCCTGTAAAACGTCTTGAAAAGCAGTCGCCAACTCTTGAATTTCTACCGCCCCTTCCACATGGGGCGGCGTTAGTTTTTCAAAATACCGCACTTCCCGCACCCAGTGGGTCAAGGCCAGCAAAGGTTTTGCAATATTCCCGGATAGCCGATGCGAGGCTGAAAATGCCAGTATCAGGGTCAGGACAATGGCTACTCCAAACATCAGCAAAAGCGAATGTATCGGTAAAAAGGCCTCGGCCGTGCTTTGAAATACCAAAATAGACCAGCCCATTTGCGCATAACCCAGGTAGCCCGCCGAACTGGCGTAACCTACCAATACCGGCGTAGCGGTAATCGGTTCGCCTTGATGCACAAATATAGAGGCTCCCTGACTCGGTTTCCAGTCGGCAAAAAGTGTTTTTGACAAGACTTCCAATTTTCGCAGATTGGCCGAAGCCGCAATGGCTCGACCTTTACCATCCAATAAAACAATATAACGATCACCTGAAGTGGAGCTACTGGCTTGATCCAGCAAGCGAAACAGTTGTTGCATGTCAAAAAAGCCATAGAGCTGCCCCATATTAGCTGATGAATAACTATCATTCACCGGTGCTCGAATCACTAAATCAATCACATCGTAAGGCGGCGGTGGAACTTGCAGATCTTCAACAAAGACTTCTCCATTCGGAACATCGGCTCTCACTTCTTCTGCTGTTGTCGAATAAAGCCTGCCTATCATTTTAGGCGTGCTGGCGGCTATAGCGCGTTGCTGAGCATCGACATAGAACAGTAAACTGTACATGCCTTTGTAACCGGATACCACATTGACTAAAAATTCCGAAAGACGTTTATCGACATCGCCGATGCGAGCTTCCTGGATAATATCCAGATGACTCCATGAGTGGACATTCTGCATGCGTTCGAACATGAGCATATCGACCTCTTCCATCAACATGATGGCGTCGCTGTTCAGGTTACGGCTTATTTCCCACTCGATCGCCTCTCGTGACGAAAAAAATAACACCGCCATCAAAGGAAGAGCAATCACTGTCAGCAAAAGCACGAAGGAGATCAGTATAATGCGGCGGATTTGCATTTTAGATTTTTAGAATTCTTTTACTCATGCTCTACTTGCTTTCAGTACTTTGGTAGACAGACAACAATGTCAAATGGCTTATATTTTAGTCGCTAATTTTCAGTCGAATATTTTTTGACTGCTAAATAGCAAGTCAAGATCAATCCGAATTAAACATCAGCATTATTTATGCCAGTTAATTATCTATTGATAATGAACAACTATAATGCTGCAACAACCTTGATTCCCTTTACAACCACGCCAGGACTGCAAAAATAGTCTGCAAATTTGGTATGCCTTGTCTGAGTTCATGCTTAGC
>CAVUMJ010000215.1:0-9435 GCA_963741375.1 uncultured Pseudomonadota bacterium | reverse complement strand
CACCACCCTGCAAGGCTTGCAGAAAGAGCTGCATCGCCTCACTGAAGCCTCCAGGGAAGGGCAGTTATCCAAACGCGGGAACCCCGATCAGTTTAAAGGCGCTTATGGCGACATTATTACCGGCGTCAACAACATGCTGGACGCCATACTGCTGCCGATAGGCGAAGGCAATAGAATCCTGGCCCAGGTTTCCAGCGGCAAGATAGACGAAATAATCAGCCAGACTTATCAGGGCGATCATGAAAAGATGAAGTTGGCGGTTAATAATGTCGCTACTACTCTGCAAGGCCTGCAGAAAGAACTGCAACGCCTGACCGAAGCCTCCAGGGAAGGACAGCTTTCCAAACGCGGTAATACCGACCAGTTCAAAGGCGCTTATGCCGACATCGTTACCGGCGTTAATACTATCCTGGACGCCATACTGCTGCCGATAGGCGAAGGCAATAGAATTCTGGCCCAGGTTTCCAACGGCAAAATCGATGAGTTGATTGCCCATACTTATCAGGGCGATCATGAAAAAATGAAGCAGGCGGTCAATAATGTCGCAATCACCCTGCAAGGCTTACAAAAAGAGCTGCAACGCTTGACAGACGCCTCCAAGAACGGACTGCTTTCGGAGCGTGGCAAACCCGAGCAGTTCACAGGCGCTTATGCCGACATCGTCGGCGGCGTCAATCAAATGCTGGACGCCATACTGCTACCCATCGGCGAAGGCAATCGCATTCTCAGCCTGATTCGTGGCGGCGACTTGCGCCAGCGCGTAGAGATAGCCTGCCAAGGCGACCACGACAAAATGAAACAGGCCGTGAACGGCGTGCATGCCTGGTTGTCCGATCTGATCGCCTATGTCACCAAAATCGCCAACGGCAACATGTCGGCGGAAATGGCCAAAGCCTCCGGCGATGACCAGATCCACGAATGGTTAATACTGCTGAAAAGCAATATAGAAGCCCTGGTAACGGATGTAAACCTGTTGTCTCATTCCGCATTGGAAGGACAATTGCAAATTCGCGCCGATGTCAGCAAGCATCAGGGTGAATTCCGGAAAATCGTGCAAGGCGTCAACGACACCCTGGACAGCATTGTGCTGCCGCTTAACGAGACAGTTGAAGTGCTGGCCATGGTTGAGCAAGGCGATTTGACCCGCACGGTGGTTGGCAGCTACAAAGGTCAGCTCGCCGATTTCAAGGATACCGTCAACAGCACCATAGAAAAACTTTCCAAAACTATTTCCGAAGTGATTAGCGCCGCCGACCAGTTAGGTAGTGCTTCCGGGCAAATCAGCGCCACTGCGCAATCGCTGTCGCAGGCCTCCAGCGAACAGGCTTCCAGCGTCGACGAAACCAGCGCCAGCATTGAAGAAATGGCTGCCAGTATCAATCAGAATGCCGAAAATGCCAAAATTACCGAGGGTATGGCCGGTAAAGCCGCCAAAGACGCGGACGAAGGTGGCATAGCGGTTAAACAAACGGTCGATGCGATGAAGGAAATCGCCAAAAAAATCGGCCTGATCGAAGATATTGCCTATAAAACCAACTTGCTGTCACTGAACGCCGCCATTGAAGCGGCCTCTGCAGGCGAACATGGCAAAGGCTTTGCCGTGGTGGCTGCGGAAGTGCGGAAATTAGCGGAAAGCAGCCGTGCTGCTGCTGAGAAAATCAATGAATTGGCGGTAAACAGCCTGGAAATTGCCGAAAAAGCCGGCAACCAGATCTCCGCCGTGGTGCCCAATATCGTCAAAACCTCCGATCTGGTTCAGGAAATCAACGCAGCCTCCATGGAACAGTCCAAAGGTATCAACCAGATCAACAATGCCATGAAACAACTGGACAAGGTCACCCAGCAAAATGCCTCAAGTTCCGAAGAACTGGCGGCAACAGCCGAAGAGTTGAACGCTCAGGCATCTCAACTGCAACATGCGGTGGCCTTCTTTAAACTGGAAGGGACTGACAGCCGGGTTAAAAGCGGTGGCCGCAGCTCAAGTGTTGGTTCCGGCTCAATCAGGGTCAAAACCAATTTGACCAAAAAACCTGTCCCCGCCAAAGCCACTGAGCTAGATTCCTCACTTGACTTTAACGAGTCAGATTTTGAGCGATTTTAGGGTCCGGAGAATAAGACATGAATACTCTGATGCGAAACGAAGCCGGCAAAACTGCCGTAACGATTCAAGAGCAAATCGGTCAATATTTGACGTTTCTTGTAGAAAAGGAGAGTTTTGCCATCAATATCCGCGATGTCAAAGAAATTCTTGAGGTCACCAACATCACCCGCGTACCGTTAACCCCGGATTACATTTACGGTGTCATCAATCTGCGCGGCAACGTGGCGCCGGTTATTGATTTATCGGCCAGACTTAAGCACAGGATTGCGGAAATCAGCAAATTCAGCTGTATTGTACTGGTAGACGTTGGTAACCAAGAAGCCGCACAGTTGGTCGGCATGCTGGTGGACGAAGTTCGCGACATTCTTGAAATCCCCTCGGTAAACATTAGAGCGGCGCCGGATTTCGGCAGCAATATACGCACCGATTTCATAAAGGCGATGGCTTGCGTCGATGAACTGTTCATCATTTTATTGGATATCAATCGGGTATTATCGCTGGAAGAACTTTCGCAGTTGAGCCAGTTGACCGGCCACCAAGATCAACAGACAGCGCTGACTGCTGATTGAACTGAAAATGGATGGGTGGTTTGTGCTTTTGATATAAAACAACGTAGCCTCAATGCAGCGAAGCTGAATGTAGGACATCACGCTGCATCTCTGATTGACAATCCAGCTGCGTATTAACTAAATCAGACCAACGGTAAATTTTTTGTTCTGTAACAAATTGCTGAAGACAATCACAATCAACAAATACTATTACTAAATCGTTCAACGTTCACGATGCAGGAGTTTAAAAAGATAAAACCCGGCAAACATTGCGCCGGCAAACACATAGCTTTCGGACAAACCACTCGTTAAGCCGACAATCGCCGGCCCGGGACAAATGCCGGATAAGCCCCAACCTAAGCCGAAGATCGATGACCCAATGATCAGATTGGCGTCAATCAAATGTTTTGGCGTATTAACGATCTGCTGATCATGTTCATGAGCCGATGTATTTGGTGTAATATTCAGCCGTTGCGGCACACCAAGCACCAGTAAAGCACTGATCATAACTAGCGCCAGACTTGGGTCCCAATCTCCTGTAATATCCAGAAAGGCTAAAACTTTGCCGGGATTAGTCATCTGGGCGATAATTAACCCCAAGCCGAAGATAAGACCGAAACAGAAAACGTAAATATATTTAGCCATTGCCGTTACGCTCCAAGTACATGACGAACCAGATAAACAGTGATCCCCGCCGTCAACATAAAAATCAATGTCGCTATGATGGAACGCATTGACAGTCTGGCTATGCCGCATACCCCATGGCCGCTAGTACAACCACCCCCTAGCCGGGAACCATAGCCAACCAGCAAACCGGCAATGGCCAGCAATATCGGCGGAGCATCAATCTGTATAGGGATTTGAAACCCAGCCAATCTATATAATGGTGCGCTAACAAACAGCCCGGCTAGAAACCATAGCCGCCAACCGCTATCTGCCTTCCAGGGGGGTAGAACCCCGGCGGCGATTCCGGAAATACCTGCCACGCGTTTGTGCTTAATCAGCAGCAAAGCGGAAGCCGCGCCAATGATAGCGCCTCCCGTCAATGCTGATATAACCGTAATTTCCGCCATAAACTCAATTTTGCTTTAAATTATCGGAAACGCCGTGACGAGCCAACGGTCAATGGATATTGCGTCATTGCTAGTGAGACGTTTTGACTTGGAGCAAGCGGATTGTGGCCTGAAATAGTGTTTTGGGGTGAATACATAAAAGCAAAGCTAAGTTCGTCCTGATTAGGTAGTTTATAACTAAAACCCGGACCATTTCCGGCAGCCAGTTTAACACCCGAAAATAAGGGCTGCAAGGGATTGCCAACTGAATTAACCTCGCTATAGAAAATTTGCTGTATATCGATGGCGGTGGTGACGTTGTCGGTCACCGCCCTGGATAAACCGGTATCGAGACTGGATTGAATATCGAAACTGCCTTGCCCGGTGAACAAGCCTGAGTAATCCTTAAGCTGTGATATATATGTCCGGTTTTTATAGGACACGCCTAAACCGTCAGTGGCTTGCGCGATGAATGAGATAGCAGACAAGACAAAGGTTGTAGCAAGGTGTGCGTGACGATTTAATAAAATCATATTCATATCCGTTGATTGCATTTACGTTACAAATATATTAACGAAGTCAAAGCAACACAAAAAATGATAAATTTAGAATTCTATTTCTAATATTTTCATATACTCATATGGATCAAAACCAAAACCGTCTATTTATTTACCGAAACAGGATGAATATATTTGCAAAATATGATATGGGTATACTTTCTATCATAATCTTGAGAGGCCGTTTATGATTTTCAGACAGTTATTTGAAGTTGACACTTCAACCTATAGCTATTTATTGGCGTGTGAACGTACGGGGCGCGCCTGTTTGATTGACCCGGTGGCATCGGAGCTGGCTATTTACATCGAATTAGTGCAAAACCTCAACCTAAAACTGATCTATACCTTGGAAACCCATGTTCACGCTGATCACATCACCGCTGCGGCATTGCTACGTGAGACTTTGGGCAGTAAAAGTGTCGTTCATCGGGATGGAGGAACTGGATGCGCCGATTTATTGGTCAGTGACGGAGTACTATTGCAAGTTGGTGATTTAGAGATAGAAGTTCGCCACACCCCGGGCCATACAAAAGCTTGTGTCAGTTATGTCATGGCTGACCGAGTCTTTACCGGCGACGCCTTATTGATTGACGGCTGCGGCCGCACCGATTTTCAAGAAGGCGATTCCGGCCAGCTATACGACAGCATTACCGGTAAACTTTTCACTTTGCCGGCGGATACCTTGGTGTATCCGGGGCATGATTACCAAGGCAATACCGTTTCCAGCATTAAACAGGAAATCGCTAAAAACTCGCGTTTAGGTAACGGCCGTTCTCGTGAAGAATTTATCGTCCTTATGCAGGAGCTTAAACTAGATTATCCGAAACATATCGCTAAAGCATTGCCCGCAAATAAATCTTGCGGAGCGGTTGAAGAACTGTATTAGCATAGCCACTTTCCAACAACAGATCTGTCAATGGGGTCAGACTCGATTGATTTTACGCAAAATATAAGGTAATCTACTTCCTTCGTTAACTTGAGAAGTCAGTTCATGGCCCGTCTTGGAAGATTGATCGTTCCCGGTCAGCCGCAACACGTTATTGTTCGAGGAAATAATCGTTCTGAGATTTTCTGTCGTGATGCGGATTACCTATTTTATCTGGAAAAGCTTCAAGCGGCTTGTCAGAAACACGATTGTCAGATTCATGCCTATGTATTGATGACAAATCATGTTCACTTATTAGTTACACCATTCTCTGAGCAGAGTCTGAGTAAAATGTTACAAATGCTGGGCCGTTATTATGTGCAGTACTTTAATTACTGTTACCAGCGAACCGGGACGCTCTGGGAAGGCCGGTATAAAGCTACCTTAATTGATAGCGAATTGTATTTGCTAACTTGTATGCGTTATATCGAGTTAAACCCGGTTCGCGCCGGTATGGTAGCTAGCCCGGCAGACTACCGCTGGTCTAGTTACCATTATAATGCTTTGGGTCAGCCGGATGAATTAGTGACCCCTCATGTTGAACTAGCCCGTTTGGGTGCGGACATCATTGAGCGGCAGGCGGCATATCGAGCTTTATTTCACGATAGGATGGCTGAACAACAGATTAATGAAATCAGGGATGCGACTAATAAGGCTTGGGTGTTGGGAGGCAGCCGATTCAAAGAGCAAATACAATCACAACTGGCGCGGCGGATAGAACCGGCAGCAAAAGGTGGCGATAGGAAATCAACTCATTTTAGAATCAATTGAGTCCGACCCCATTGATCAAATGGTTAAACCAACTTTGTCATAGATAATCGAGAAATGTACAAACTATTCAGCATAAATAAAAGTGAAACTTTGATACCGATAATTCTTATCGCTATTTTTTTTAATATCGTTGTAATAGCTTGGATTATCTTCAAGATCGGGTTTCCGTTTGTTTACCCTCTTGATGATACCTATATCCATATGTCAATTGCTAGGACAATTGCGGAACACGGTGTTTGGGGAATTAGTCCATTTGATCCCGCCTCGGCGTCATCATCTCCAATATACAGCATTATTTTAGCGGCTTTCTATCTCTTCTGTGGACAATCATCAATTTATGAATATGTACCTATAGGACTGAATATTATAGCTATAGTGGCTTGTTTAATGATTTGGGCACAAATTTTGTCCGAAGAGAATTTTTCTGATGAAATGCCGACAGGGTCCGTGTCTGAACCCTTTCAAACTAACCGAATGTTTTTGTTGTTTTATTTGCTTCTGCTCTCGGTAGCTACCCCTGTTTTTTTGCTAACAGTGATCGGAATGGAGCATTCTTTGCATATCGCATTCGCTACTTTATTTCTCTATACAGGGGCTAGACAATCGGTTCAAAACAATGAACAAGACAACAAAAGCCTGGTTATTTTGTTTGTGCTTTCACTGCTGGTTGTCTCCATCCGTTTTGAAAGTATTCTCCTTTTTGTACCTCTGATAATTCTAGGCTTGGCTAAAAAGAATTATAAGTACCTTGCCGCCTTGATAAGCGGAGTGGCAATACCCTTAATACTGTTTGGTTTGCTCTGGCTTCATGATGGCGGGTGGATTTTACCTAATAGCATTATGATGAAAAAACTGTATATTTCAATGGGGGGGAGGATACCGCAAGGAAGTATAGGGAAAAAAACCCTGTTCGGCTTAATGTTGCTTTCCTTCACCACATTAGCTTTATCATTTTATAAAATCAAAAATTTTAAATTATCCCGCATATTCAATGATTGGCGTGTGATTTTTACCTTAACTTCCTTGTTCGCCTCGGCAGTTATGATAAAAACCGGAGCTGCCGGCTGGTTGTATCGATATGAAGCAGTTTTTATCTCTCTTAACTTGATGTCAATTTTGATTATTCTCAATAAATATTGTCACAAGCGTGCGCATTTACTGGTTATGTTGGCTTTATTCGTCATTATACCTTACCGAACCTTACATGGTACCCAGTTGGCTATTACCGCACCGGATGATCGGCGTTGGGAGCATTTAAGACCAGCTCAGTTCATCAGCGATTTCTACCAAAATCAAACCGCTATCTTAAATGATATCGGACTTGCTACATGGCTTTCTCCACATACTAGAATTCTGGACATTGTCGGGCTGGGAAACAACGACATTGCGGCCTTGAGAATGGAAAATGACGGGCTTACTCCGCACAAAACCAATGCATGGGCACAACAGAACAATGCATCAATCGCTATTCTTCAAATTTGCTGGCCTATAGTTTCTGCATCTATACCCGATAACTGGATACTTGTTTCGGTCTGGCAAGGACCACGCAACGTTATTTTTAGTGATACTTTTATCGGTTTCTTTGCTACCGATACAAACAATGCAAAAAAATTAAAAGAAAATCTGATGAGTTTTTCGCCACCAGAAAACGTCCATGCTTACTTTACCGACGATCTGTCTTCGCCGTTTTATGCTGTGACTTCAAGTGAAATACGGCACAAAGGCTGTTTTGTTGCTAAAAAAATTTAGAGCGATAGTTGGGCTGACGGTAGAAAGCCCGACGCTGTGTATCCGGCATGGGTTAAAACTAGTCATCTGAGAGGAGATAATCGGAAGCAGTAACGATAACTGAAGCGAAACCGCAAGACGAAGATGCTGCGAAGTCAACCTGAAAGAAGCGGATAGCAAAAGCACGACCCAAGCTCATAGGAAGATGCCGGTAGGCTTGTCAATGTCTTGCACTACATTCAGAGGAGTATCGGGTACATCCTTTGAACAAATTACCGGAACCCAACCTATAGTGGCAACTCCAATCCTCGCAGCATTCTGGTTGTTTGGTTCGGCTTTAATTGGTCTAGGCGCTTTCCGTAAAAAGCAGTCTGTCATCGCTTAAGGCATAGTCCAAAACTAAAGCCGTCTTAGCATGGCTTTAGTTGCGCCCTGTGGTTTTACTCTAGACATTACACCGCGTCTGTCTAGTGTTTGGCTTCAGATAAGTAGTCGTTCCTGAAAAACAAAAACATCGCAATGCGAGATGATTTAGCGGTTGATTTAGTTAACTGATTCGATTTTCTGTTTCAATTCGGCTTTTTTGACGCGGATTTTGCTGCCGCCGACATCCTGGTTATTGAGAAGTTTCATTGCAGCCTTGGCCTCACCCGGTTTGGGCATTTCAACAAAGCCAAAACCTTTGGAAATACCAGTGTCTTTATCTATGACCAGAGAGCAGGACTGCACTGTGCCGTGTGCTTCGAACATCGACCGGCACTCTGACTCTGTTGTGGTGCGGGCAAGATTACGTATGATTAGTTTCATGGGCGCAGCTTATTATCATGTAGGTTGGAAACTTTAGAGCTTTTTAAACAATTGCAGTTTTGCACTGGTTAATATCTGTCTTAGGCTTGGTCTTAGCCAATTGCTCAAGGAAATAATTGTCGTAGTGCCAAGCTATGCGTGGCGGCGGTTGTGGTATGCGTGGTTTTGTCGTTAATTTCATTTCTGTCTCGCTATTGTTTAACTAGTATGCATTATTAGTTTCCTGGTCTATTGCTGGCCTGGACAAATAAGGCAATGTGGTTATTTGGGTGATGTTTGCCGGTTTTTTTCGGTATTGATTACCTGCGGCTTCCAAAAAAATTATTCCTGGAACTGACTAAAAAAGCATCATTATTGATTCCGACACTCCGGATAAGTTGCTAGTTAGCTGTAAATTTAGTCTGATTTATTTGAAACCACAGGCATATCGATATGCCTGTGGTTTGCCTAGCAGTTAGATCGTAGTAACTTCTTCAGCTTGAGGACCTTTTGGGCCGCGACCAAGTTTAAACTGCACATGTTGGCCTTCAGCAAGCGTTTTATAACTGTTATCTGAGCTGAGGATGTTGTTAAAGTGTACGAAAACGTCTGGGCCTTGTTTCTGTTCAATAAAGCCGAAGCCTTTGTCAGCGTTAAACCATTTGACGGTACCGGTAGTCATTGTAGACATGTTAAATCCTGTAAAAATTAAATATAAAACCTTGGATAAGGCGAGGTTGCTGGTAAATGAGGGAATTACTAAATGAAGAACAGGACGAAGAACTACAAAAGAGACATCGAATAGGTAGACAAAGGTAAAGCTTATTTTCTAGCTGAACCTTATTCTATGCCAATTGTTAAAATTGTCAATTGATATCGTAGTCACTGATATCTCACTAACAGGCTTTTTAACTAAGAAAGTTATAAACAATAGCAATACGATACTTTGTTAAGTATATAAAAAAAA
>CAVUMJ010000214.1:0-9381 GCA_963741375.1 uncultured Pseudomonadota bacterium | reverse complement strand
ATGCCGACTTGCCCGTTTGGCAAGTATTAATCGGCGAGGCTGACAAAGCGGATGCTTATCTGGAGAAGTGTTATGCACAGGCTGCATGAGGCGCAACGAGATTTTAGCGGTTACGTGCTACAGGAATCCAATCAAATACCTGTCGGCATTAAAGCCAACGGCACAACGCCGGAGCAACGCTTATCTATCTATCGGAATAACACACAATTAGGTTTAACCGAGGTCTTGCGGGACGTATATCCGGTGGTCAACAAACTGGTAGGCGAGGCATTTTTTAATCAGCTTGCAAGCGCCTATATCAACCTCCATCCATTGCAATCTGCTTGTTTATTAGAGTTTGGTGAGCAGTTTTCTGAAATGATTACAGGTATTCTAGCCGCGCAGAACTTAGCTTATTTACCGGACGTTGCAAAGCTGGAATGGCGTTGGCACGAAGCTTATCACGAATCAGACATGCCGGCGATGGAATTGTCCGCCTTGGCTCAGCTTGATCCCGCCGACTCTAACCGGATTGGTTTTAAACTACATCCAAGCACCCGATTCTTGGTTTCAAATTATCCGATAGCGCAGATTTGGGCATGTAATCAGCCTGATTATCCGGCGGATACACTGATTAATTTGAACCAAGGCGGTTGCCAGTTACTAATTTACCGAGCGGAATCGGAGGTTAAAATCGTTAGTCTGGAACCGGCAGATTATCAATGCCTGACAGCTTTGGCTTTTGGAACGACATTTACCAAAGCCGTAGAACAGGTAATGGTTAACCATCCGGATTTTGAAGTCCAAGCCTGTTTACAACATTGGTTGCTCAAAGGATTGTTGACAGATTTCTTTATTATATAAAACCGAGTACTGAGTCATGAACACACACATTGTTAACAGAGAAAAATATCCAACCTTAAAACCGCTGGAATTGATGCGTAAAGTTGAAAAAATATTGACGGAACTGACGCCGCTGGGCGATTTACTGCTGCGCTGTTGGGTGGCTTATGCGTTTTGGGTGTCGGGATTAATCAAAATACAGAGCTGGGACAGCACCTTGTACTTGTTCGAGAATGAGTATGCAGTGCCGTTATTGCCGTCAGACATTGCTGCAACTTTAGGCACAGCGGTTGAACTGTGCGGCCCGGCGTTACTAGTTTTTGGCCTATTCGGGCGTAGCGCAGCGGCCTTATTGTTTTTGTTCAACATCATTGCCGTTATTTCCTATCCCGGTCTCGGCCCATCGGGAATAGAGCAGCATGAGGTTTGGGGGATTATGTTGCTGGTCAGTCTGTTGCATGGTCCTGGAAAATGGTCTGTGGACGCCTTAATCAAACAACGATTTTTTCCGGCTAATCAATAACGGCCGCAGCAAGTGCAATTTAGCGAGAGTCCCGCATGAATATTTCTGAAAAAATACGGCCTTTGCAAGATCAAACTGCGCTGGTTATCCATGCCACTACCGGGATTGGGGCGGCAATTGCTGAAGCCTTGGCAAATGCCGGCGCCAAAGTCATGATTAATTACCTGGATGAGCGTGACAAAGCCGATCAGTTAGCTGAGCATATTCGTAACAACCAAGGACAAGCCATGATTTTTCGGGCGGATGTTAATCTGGAAAATGAGGTTATAAGCATGCTGGATGTGCTTATAGTTTATTGGGGGCGCATGGATATTTTGATCAACAATGCCGGCTTGGATGAAAAAACCTTTGATCCGCTTATGAGTCCTGAGAGCAGGCATGAAAACATCAGCCTCAATTTGGCCATTCAATTTCTCAGGGTTCGGCAAATCGCTCGTGATTTATTAGAGCAGCGTTTTAATACACAGCCATCCAATGCCGTTGGCAAAATCATTTGCGTATCGAAACCGGACCTCTACTCCAGAGAAGCTCTAGCTAAATTGGTGGATACTTTGACGCAGAAATTGTCTGAAGAGAACGTAAGGGTCAACGGTATATTGGCGGAAAATTGCAAACCGCACAAATTAAATAACATGCCTGCTCCGGAACAGGAGCCAGTGTTGTGTAATTTCATTTCCGATGAGAAAGATTGCAACGCATACGCCATTGCAAAGATGGCGGTCTGGCTGGTTTCCGGCGAAGCCGATTCCTGCAAAGGCGAGACATTTAATATAGGTTACGAAACGGCATGATATCGGGGCAACCAACTTATTATTCCGGAAACCGCAGTTCAACGCTTCATCCTGGAAAAATCAGTTGAGCATTTCAAAATCCCGTTCGCCCGGAGTCCGTTGAAGGGCCAGTACGCCGAAAGCTTTTATCGGACTACCCAACTCCAGCCGCACAATGACTTCCTGAATTTTCAATACGGTAAAATCTTGAGATTCAAGCAGTTGCCTGAGGTAGCTTTGACTATGGCTGTATCGGCCGCTGGCGTTCAATTGGTAACCAATCGGATGCGGATCGATATCTATTGCCTCCACAGTAAAGGCGATATACCCGCTTGGCCAAAGTGCTTGGCGGATATTCGCAAATAGCCCGGTCAGTTCGCCAAAATAGATCAAAGTATCCGCCATGACGATCAAGTCGAATGTGTTTTTTCGATCCGATAGATAAGCGGTTAATTCCATTTCAACCAAAACATCATAACATTGTTTTTCAGCAGCTTTGGCAAGCATTCCCTGTGAAATATCAACGCCGGTAAGACATTGCGCATAAGGGACGAGAACCGGCGCACAAAGACCTGTGCCGCAACCGCCATCAAGAACGGCAAGCTGGTTGTTTGCAGTCATCAACCCATTTAGTAATCCTTGGATGATGGCTGGCCCGCAATACATTAATTTGCTGACAAGCTTGTCCTCAAAGTGCCCAGCCATGTCGTTAAAGAGTTCCGTCAAATACCCGACAGACGCCTTATCCGGCACATTTTTTCCACTGCAAGCGGCAAGATGGTGCTGGGCAAAAGCATTATCCGGTTCAGTTTTCAACCAGATGCGATAGCACTCGGCCGCATCGGCAAGCCGGCCAAGATTATAGTAAGCATAAGCCAGCATCTTGGCCGTTTTGCCTTCAAACGGCGGCTGAATGTAAGCCTGACACGTCAACTGAGCCGATTCCACTTCCTGGCCCGTTTCCGCCAACAGAGCGGCAAGATTGTTGAGCGCCGGCACAAAGTCAGCAATGGCGACAATGGCGTTTCGATACGCTGCTTCAGCACGGACTAGGTCTTTTTGGCGATGCAAGACCGAACCGAAATTGTTCCAGACGTTGGCGTCTTCAGCATTTCGCTCCAGCGACAAACCAAACGCAATGGCCGCTTTCTCCAGATCTCCGCTTTGCGTGTAGATGTTACCGAGATCGTTATAGCGGCAAGCATGGCGATTATCCAACGCCATGGCGCTAAGAATCACCGAAATAGCCTCGGAAGTGTTGCCCATCTGGTGTAGCAAAACGCCGAGATAATGTTGCACTTCCGCATCCTGCGGGTAGTCTGCAAGGATATGCCGATATGCGGTTTCCGCCTCCTTTAAAGCCCCTGACTGATGCAATGCGAAAGCCGACAAGATGTCATGTTGTTGCTCTTCCATTAGAAAATACCTTGCTCTTAAACCTATGCCGTCAGCAGTTTGTGAAAATGCAAAGATTGTTGAGCCCGTATAGAAAACACGGTAAGACAGGCTTTAAAGGGCGGCAAAATCGCGCTATGCTCTTGCAAATTTGCTTTGCTAAAATGGGTAAAAACGTCAGCAGTCTGAATACTACAAACAATTGTCAGTACACCGGCAATGTTTTTAATTGGCATCAAAATCATGACATGTTTCCATAAAATAGTAATTACCTTAAAATGATAATGCTATTTTGCCTGAAGAAATATCACAAAATCATCACAGCCGTATCAAATCGCGGCAATTATCCCTACTGGGTCAGAAAATTAGCCGGGCCGGTAAACCGTATTTTTCAATGGCATTGATTAACCAAATTAACAATATGATCGGTTACAATATGTAAGCTTTTTTACATCTTTATAGATTTTCTTATCTCTAACGGCATAGCTCTAAGTGCATCGTCACTAAAATCAAGAAATGAGAGTTTGTCACTAACCAGCTTATAAACGGCTATAGATTGTTCTAAATCTCGTTTTTTCTTATCCGGATTTCTATCGCCTCTGGTTGAAAGCCAATTCTTATGCATGGCAAAAGCTCTTGGATCGGGCACGGTAATATCTACAGGAAAGCCTTGATCATCTATGCCGATGGCAGTAAATTTTGGACACGAAACCAACCATGCCAGCCCCTTTATCTCTATAGCCACTAAGTCTTCAGGAAAATCCGACATTGAAGAATAGTTGCTAAACATAACGTTCTTGTTAGCGGGTTGAATCAGGTCAACAATAAAGCCATCTTTATTGGATGCTCTGAATTTATTGCTGTCCATTACCTCAAAAGACTTGTCAACTGATTTAAGTAGTCCAATAAAACCTTTTGGTTCTGCTGATGCGATGCTTATTTTTTTTCTGGTATCCCACAAAACATCAACATCATCGGTTGCTACCATACCGGGCTCAAAATACACCGCCGCCGCCGCCTCATAAGCGTATAGGGCGCTAGTTCCAACAATGAGCGTTTTATTGGCCAATACTGGAAAGTCAGATAGTCGTCTTGAAATATCTGCAACCATGCGCGGAACTCTGTTTGCATTGACAGCCTTGCACATTCTTGCATGCTTTTCTTGATTTGTTTTAAGCGCTTTAACCCGCTCAGAAAGCTCAGATTTTCTTTCTTGAAAATTTCTATAGATTGATTCTGTTTCTTCAGATCGGGCGCCAAGGCTTTTTTGTATTTTTGCGGTCTGGTGTATCAAGTAATCGATGCCGGATATGCTGCGCCACATCATGCTTCCCTTGTAAGGACGCCATTTATTCATAGCATCTTTCCAAGCTTCATAACACTGAATGGCATTAATCTTAATTTTATTTGAATTAGAGTCTATATCTATGTATTTCATGTTTTTTCATGTAAAAAACCAATATTTTACAATTTTACATGAAACAATAAAAAAAACATAAAGTTAACATCTAATAATGGATTTGAAGTCCAACGGTACGAAAACGTACGTTACGACCAAGATACGTCTCATGTCAACAAAAAAACTTGTCGGTGTATTGGATGTTGCTGCTATCAATAGTTGTACACAGCTATCCTGGATAATGAATTGGATCTGCAGGCGACTTTGGAAATAGAAGCTCATTTGGAAGTTTGCCCCCATTGCCAAACCCAAATGCTGCAGCTAAGCGAACTGAAAAATGGCGTCCGTCAGAAAATGGACTACTATCCGGCATCCGATAGTCTTAAAATTGCTCTGCAACAAAGGCTCGGAAATAATCCGAAACCAAAGCCGCTTGATTGGCCTATTGCCGTCATGGAACCTGTCTAAGCCGTTGGCGGCTTGCGCCATCTTAGTTTTGGGGTTTAGCCTGGGTTTCTTTTTGCAGCCGTTATCAACGCAGGATACTTTAAGTGAAGAAGTGGTCTCCGGGCATATTCGCTCTTTGATGGCGGAACATATCACCGATGTGGCTTCTTCCGACCAACATACCGTTAAACCCTGGTTTAGCGGTAAACTGGATTTTTCCCCACGGGTAATGGACTTGACTGAACAGGGGTTTCCTCTTGTTGGCGGCCGCCTGGACTATTTAGCTTCCAGACCTGTTACCGCATTAGTGTATAGACGCAGACAGCATTTAATCAATGTATTTATATGGCCGCAAAACCAGCATGATATACAGACAGAATACCACACTACCCGCAACGGCTTTAATTTGCTGGCATTTAGCTCCCAGGGCATGAACTATTGGATTATTTCCGACCTGAATAATAATGAACTGCTGGAACTCAAGAAAAACTTGGACTTACCTTAAGCATAATCAACAAGACCGGTCTTTGAGCGCGCCCCATCAACTAAACCTATCCCCTAGCGGCTAAACCATCTATACTTAAGGATTGAAGTTAACATCCTTCTCAAAACCGAGACTGAGGTTTTCATGTCCGACAATTTGTTTCAGGAAAACGGTTCTTTTAGCAATAACCAGACATTCAATCTCGAACTGTATCGCACTTTAGTTGAGCATATGCTCAATGGCGTCGCCTGCTGCAAAATGCTTTATCAGGACGGTGAGCCTTATGACTTTATCTACCTGTATACCAACCCAGCCTTTGAACAGTTAACCGGTCTCAAAGACGTTGCCGGCAAACCGGTTTCTCAAGTCATACCCGGTATTCGCGACAGCGATTCAAACCTCTTCGAAATCTATAACCATGTAGCGCAAGGCGGCAAACCTGAACAATTCGAAACCTATGTCGAATCGCTGAAAATGTGGTTTTCCATATCGGTATACAGCCCAAAACCAGAATACTTTGTGGCTATTTTCGATGTCATCACCGAACGCAAGCAAACCGAGCAGGCTCTGGCATTAGCCACTGAAATGTGGTCTCTGGCGCAGAGCGCGGCTAATGCGGGCTCCTGGTATTGGGATATTCAGAAAAACCGCTATTACTGGTCCGATGAGCTTTATGCCTTATTCGGTCTTCATCCGCAAATAAAGCCTGCCGGCTTTGAAACTTGGCTGGCATTGCTGCATGAGGACGACAGGCAACAGGCAGAGCAACATACTCTACAGTCTATCTCCGATAAACTACCGCTTAACAATGAATACCGGATCATCACCCCGGCAGGCAAACTTCGCTGGATACGGGCTTTGGGCAATACCGCTTATGATCAACAAGGCGTAGCAATACGCATGAGCGGCATTTGCTTCGATATCACTCAAAGCAAGTTGGCGGAAATGGCCTTGCGAGAAAGCGAAGAATGCCTGCGGATAGCTCAGGCAAGCGCCAAAATCGGCATCTGGAGTTGGCAGTTAAGCACCGACAAGATCACCTGGACAACAGAACTTGAGCGAATATTCGGCTATACGCCCGGTAGTTTTCCCGGAACATATCAGGCTTTTTGCGGCCACATCCATTCTGATGATCTAAGCCCCTTGAAAACCCAATTCAACGCCGCAATAGCCCAGCAGCAATGCTTTGATCTCGACTTCCGCATATTGGATCATTCAAAAACTATTCGCTGGGTCAACTGCAAGGGTGCGGCAAGTTACGGCAATAACGGACAACCGGAGCGAATCTTCGGCGTCATTATGGACATCACCGAACGCAAACAGGCGGAAGAGCAACTACGCATAGCGGCCACGGCTTTTGAGTCGCAAGAAGGCATGTTTATCTGTGATGCAAACAAAGTCATCCTTCGAGTAAATAAAGCATTTTCGGTAATAACCGGTTATTCTTCTGCTGAAGTGATTGGCCAAAATCCCTGTATTTTTCAATCGGGCCTACAGGATAAAGAATTTTATGCCGCCATGTGGAAAAGCATTAACGACAATGACGCCTGGGAAGGCGAAATTTGGAACCGCCGAAAAAACGGTGAAATTTATCCGCAATATCTCACTATTACCGCAGTCAAAAGTATTGAAAATGTTGTTACCCATTATGTCGCCACCCTAAATGACATTACTCAGAAAAAAGCCGCTGAGGAAGAAATTAACATGCTGGCGTTTTACGACCCGCTTACCAAGCTGCCAAATCGGCGATTACTCCAGGATCGCTTAAAATCCGCATTGGCTTCAAGTAATCATACGGGTAGGCATGGCGCAGTTCTGTTTATTGATCTTGATAATTTTAAATCACTTAACGACTCCCTGGGCCATGATATAGGCGATGAATTGTTAAAGCAGGTTGCCCACCGCCTGGAAAAATGTTTACGGGAATGCGACAGCGTGGCGCGTTTAGGCGGAGATGAATTTATGGTTTTGCTGGAAGATTTGAGCGAGCATATCTTTGAAGCAGCGACACAAGTTGAAGTGATTGGCCATAAAATCCTTAATGTTCTCAACCAGTCTTATCAGCTTTTCAGGCACGAATATCTTAGCACCGCCAGCATAGGCGTTGTGTTATTTAACGGCCAGGAACAATCGCTAGACGATCTTCCCAAACGTGCCGATATAGCCATGTATCAGGCTAAAACCTCAGGCCGCAATACTTTGCGTTTCTTTGACCCGGAAATGCAAAACGCCATCAACGCCCGCGCCAAAATGGAGCTTGGCCTGCGCAAAGCCCTTGGAAACCAAGAGTTCCAGTTATATTACCAATTGCAAGTGGACAGTTCGTTGCATCCATTGGGAGCGGAGGCTTTGATCCGTTGGTTACATCCCAGTCGCGGCGTAGTGTCCCCGGCTGAATTCATTCCTCTCGCGGAAGAAACAGGCTTGATTGTCCCCATAGGCCAATGGGTGATTGAGTCAGCTTGCGCTCAACTTAAAACTTGGCAACAGCACCCGTTGACTCGCGAACTGGTGCTATCCGTAAACGTCAGCGCCAAACAATTCTTCCAGGTTGATTTCGTGGCTCAATTACTGGAAACCGTCAAACTCCATGAAATTAACCCGAATCTACTCAAGCTGGAATTAACGGAAAGCATCATGGTAGAAAATATTGAAAGCACTATCTCCACCATGAATACCTTAAGAGCAAGCGGCATTCAGTTTTCTTTGGACGATTTCGGCACAGGATATTCGTCTTTACAATACCTGAAGAAATTACCTCTGGACCAACTCAAGATTGATCGATCATTTATCAGAGACTTTGCCACCGACAGCGGCGACCAGGCAATTGTCTGCACCATCATCGCCATGGCTAACACTCTAAAGCTTGATGTGATTGCCGAAGGCGTGGAAACCCAAGCGCAAAGGCAATTGCTGCTGGATATCGGTTGTACAAACTTCCAGGGTTATTTGTTCAGCAAGCCGGTGACAATAGACGAGTTTGAAAGCTTGATTCAGGTTAAGAATTCGAAAACTCAATAGGAGAAATAAGCTGGCGAGATGAGGCAATTTTAGACGCTGGTTTGGTTTCTAATCACTAAACAGAAGTGGGTGGGCGGCCAACCACCGGGCCGCCGGTCTGTCGCGATTGATGGTCAGGTGTTCGGCGACAACTATTCTGACGTAGGGGGCTATTAGAGCGAATAGGGGATAAGCCGGGCCTTTTAGGTATTTATACGAATTGTTTCTGACATATTTCCAGATCATATTGGTCATGGGCGCATTTAATCCTTGTGAATGATAATCAGGAAGGTTGGTGTCAATATGAGTAGCCGGATTATCGAGTCGAGGACGCACTACCAATAGATGAGGCTATCACTGCAGAATGATACGGAAGCGGTCGGAAATGCGATTGCTTCAATATTTTAGCAGACAGGAATTACGAAAATGAGAAAAGTAATTTTAACGCTAAAAATCACGATTTTGGTTGGGGTTATTGCATACACGGGGACTGCAGTTTCAGAAGATGTGCGCTACTGGAATATCTCATTCGACATTCTTG
>CAVUMJ010000213.1:0-5076 GCA_963741375.1 uncultured Pseudomonadota bacterium | reverse complement strand
TCAGTAACGCTGCCCCATATGATTTTATATACCCATCGGGTATACAACAGCACGATGGGCAGAAACACCACGCTGATCCAAAAGGCTAGCAATAAAGTGGTATGACTGGAACTAGCGTCCCATAAAGTCAAACTGGAACCAGGCTCGGTAGAGGATATCAGCAGAAATGGATACAAACCGAAGCCCAGCGTCAATAGCAAGCCGGTAATTCCCAAACTGCTGAACAGAAAGGCCGCAATTCTCGACTGCCCCTTGCCAAACAGCCAAGCCAGAAAAATACCGGCAAAGCCTATCAGCGGCGCGGGTAACATCCAGGGATGGGCGAGAAAATGCTGCACCCAGCCCGAACCCACTGCAATGACAGTCTTGTGCAACGGATTGGATGGCGCATCAGTAGCCGCCATTTGGGTTATTTCCGGTCGATTGATGCCCATAAACACCCAAAGCGTGGCAGCGGCTAATCCGATAATCAATAGCGGACCTAGTTTATTCACCGCCATGGTAGCCCGTTCATGTATCACACCTTCCGTACGCCATTTCAAAAACAAGGCGCCGTGAAAACTGGTTCCCAATAAAGCGACCACACCGCACAATAAAGCAAACGGACTCAGCAAAGCCCAGAATGAGCCTGTGTAAAAAGTCCGTAAATCCTGATCCAGATGGAATGGCAAACCCAAAACCAGATTGCCAACCAGTACCCCAAACAAAACAGGCGGTAGCGTACCGCCTAAAAAAAGGCACCAATCCCAGGCATTGCGCCATCTCGGATTTTCAAGTTTACTGCGGTAATCGAAACCGGCAGGCCTGAAGAACAAGGAAAAAAGTACCAGCAACATTGCCACATACAAGCCGGAAAACAACGTGGCGTAAACCGCCGGCCAGATCGCAAAAATGGCGCCGCCCAGCAGAATCAGCCAGACCTGATTGCCTTCCCAGGTTGCTCCTACGGTATTAATAATGACCCGGCGCTCGACATCGGATTTACCGACAAACGGTAACAAGGTGCTGACGCCGAAATCGAAACCTTCGGTCAATGCAAAGGCTATGGCGACAACGCCTATCAACACCCACCAGATTAGACGGATAGATTCATAATCAATCATGGCATATTCCCCAATCTATGTTTAAGCAATTTAAATTAATGCCGGTGGATTGGTTTACTTTAATCAACATCGATAAACGCACTAAGCTATTTTTATTCATGGTTAGTCCTTGCGGTTAATGCGCGGCTTATTGTTCAAGGCAGTAGCGGCCGGTATGAAGACTGCTAGGCCCAAGGCGCACGTATTTGAACATCAGATACAATTCGATAATCAACAGGACGGTATAGAAAAGTGCAAAACCACCGATGCTGAACCATAGTTGTCCGGTACTGAGACTGGATACGCTGATGTGTGTCGGTAGCACCCCGGATATGGTCCAGGGTTGGCGGCCGACTTCTGCGACGAACCAGCCGGTTTCCGCAGCAATCCAAGGCAATGGGATACACCACACAGCCATCCTCATCAACCAGCGTTTTTGGTCTGCGACACGGGTAGCGCAATAATAGAATGCCATCGCAAATACAAACAGCATGGTAAAACCACATGCCACCATCACCCGGAAGGTCCAGAATAGCGGCGCCACTTTTGGAATAGTGTCGTTTGCGGCTTTTTGTATCGTTGCGGCATCGGCATCTACTACATTTTCAGTGTATTTTTTCAATAAAAGACCATATCCTAGATCAGCTTTATGCTCTTCGAAACGTTGTTTAGTTGCAGCACTTTTGTCAACTCCACGCAATTTTTGCAGCTCTTCATAGGCAATCATCCCGCTTTTGATGCGGGTAAGGCTTTCCTCACGCAAATCCTTCAAACCCTTGACATCTTCGTCAATTGAACGGGTAGCGATCAGCCCCAGCAAATACGGAACTTTAATGGCGAAATTGGTTTTTTCCTTTTCCTGATCCGGGAAGCCAATCAAGGTAAAGCCGGCAGGGGCCGGGTGGGTATCCCACTCGGATTCTATGGCCGCTAATTTCATTTTTTGGGTTTCACCTGATGTATAACCGCTTTCGTCGCCTAGCACGATTACGGAAAGGACCGAAGCCAAACCGAATGCCGAAGCTATAGAGAAAGAACGGCGGGCAAAACCGATATCTCGCTTGTTTAGCAAATACCAGGAGCTGATACCGAGCACAAACATTGAGCCGGTAACATAACCGGCGGCGACGGTATGCACGAACTTGACCTGAGCTACCGGGTTGAAGAAAACATCGGCAAAGCTGGTCATTTCCATACGCAGGGTTTCATAGTTGAATTCAGCGCCAACGGGGTATTGCATCCAGCCATTGGCTAACAATATCCAAAGGGCTGAAAAACTGGTGCCGAACGCCAGCAGCCAAGTGACGACCAAATGTTGAACCTTGGTCAATTTATCCCAGCCGAAAAAAAACAGCCCAACGAAAGTGGATTCTAGGAAAAATGCCATCCAGCCTTCGCTCGCTAGTAACGGCCCGAAAATATCACCGACATAATGCGAATAATAGGCCCAGTTGGTGCCGAATTGAAATTCCAGGGTAATGCCGGTGGTGACTCCCATCGCAAAATTGATACCAAACAGTTTCCCCCAGTACCTGGTCATGTCCTTATAAACCTCTCGACCGGTCATCACATACACCGACTCCATAATGCCGAGGATAAACGTCATGCCCAAAGTCAGCGGCACAAACAAAAAGTGGTAGAGTGCGGTCAGGCCGAATTGCAGCCGGGACAACATGACAATATCTTCACCGAACATGGCGAGACTCCTTTAGTGGTTGAGAAGAAACATCAGGTATTACCTGAGGTTGGGTGGTTGGTTGCATAAAATGTGCTGCAATATCCGGCTTGACGGGCGGTTTGTCGGGCCAACGGAAGATCAAAAACCAAAGACCAAGCAAAAACAGAACTTTGATTAACAGAGCGGCCCCGATTTCCCAACGAAATAAACTTGATCTCGGAACATTCACAGACTTTCTAATCGCATCACTCATGAATGAAATCAGCCGTTATCAGACGGTGGTTTGCGGATCAGCCGCGTTGATAATGCCAGTAACAATACTGAGGCGGACGCGAGCAATATGTCCGGTATCGGCTTGATGGTGCGCCTGAATATCGCCAATCATCAACCTGGAAAGCGCGGTGATGGCGATATAGATCAGGCAAGTCACCGGCATGACGCTGGTTTTAAAATATATCCCGACCATCGCTCCTAATTCTAGGTATATAAATAATAGCAGAATATCCCCAATACTAGCATGGCTTTGTCTACATCATTCCGCTATAAGAAACGACCGCCGACCAAAGGATGCTGGCGCCAATGACAAACAAAGCCAGATAATGAAAGGCCTCAATCAATAAACTGCCTATCTCATCAACCCAGTTACGATATTTTTCGTGTATTTCACTAAAGCGTTCCGATTGCATGAAATTACCTCAACGCCGGTTTCACATAAGCAGACAACAACGCCCCCCAAGCCACTGCCGACTATAGAGCAACCTGCAACTATGCCCGTCAGGTACAAATCCAAACTGACGTGCTGGCTGTAACCTCTCAAACCGGAACGGCATTCATTATCTCAGATGCCACTGAATCGATTAAAAAGGCACGTCGTGTACGCTCGCAGCCCAACAAGTAACTGTAGGTCGAAGTTTCTAATTCAAAAATCTGCCTAAAAATCATAGTTGACTCCGAAAAAAGGAATATTATGATATTCTTATATCAAGTTGCATGCCAACTCAATCCATATTTCAAGCAATTGTTTTATATAGATAAACATAATTTTCATCTGAATTAGCATGTTTCATTATGCAACAACGATTCATTATCGATACATTTTGCAACAATAATGAAACAAGGACATTAAACCTATGAGCCAATCCTCACCCTTTTTTAATCGTTGGCTTAGCCAAGTTGGACCCGAGCTAGTCATCGATGTATTGACTGATCTGGTCGGAGCCGGGGCGGTTTTTGCTGTCGATACCCATGGAAAAATTCCATTCTGGAGTAAAGGTGCGGAAAAGTTATTTGGTTTGACTGCAGATGCGGTACTTGGCAAGCCTTGCATTGAGGCATTGGGATGCGAGGATGCTCCCGACCCCTGTGGATTGGCGGAACAAGGTGTGATCAAAGCACAGTCCGTCACTTTAAAACGTAAAAATGGCGCAGCCATAATCTGTTTTCGTACAGCACGCGCTTTTTTTGACGCAGAAGGCCAATTTGCCGGCGCACTGGAATTTCTGCAACCTCAAAACGCTACTCACTCAGTTATTAGTTCTCAGGATGTAGAGCAGCAAATGTTGTGCTGGCACCGACCCAGCGTATTGCTGCACCTTGCCGCCGTAGGGGAAGGGCGTCTGCGCGCCCTCGATGGTGGCCAACTGGGTGCGGATGTTGTTCTGGCCAAGATCGTTCAACTGCTGCTCGTTGAGGCCCTGGCCGGAGAGGCCCAGCATGCAGAATGGGCACGCTGGAGGCGTTGTACTGGATGATGAAGGGCGGCGTGGAGCCGGGCGGCAAGCTGCGCAACTGCACCTGGCTGATGGCGGTCACCTGGGCCACGGCGTTGCCGATGTTGACGTGCGGCTGGAAGAAGATCTTGATGATGCCCGATGCCGTTGAGCGATTGCGACTCGATGTGCTCGATGTCGTTGACCGTGGTGGTCATGCCCCGCTCGCTGTTGGAGACGATGCGGTTGGACATCTCCTGCGCGGAGAGGCCGTTGAAGTTCCACACCACGGTAACCACGGGGATGTCGATGTTCGGAAAGATATCCGTAGGCATCGATTCGATGCTGAAGACGCCGAGGATCAGGATCAAAAGCGCAAAGACGGCGAAGGTATAAGGCCGCCGCAGCGCAAGCCGGACAATCCACATATAAGGCAGGTACTCGCTCCTGAGCCGGGTCGCTCGCGACCGCGCCGTCGGGAAATAGTTCGACAAGCGTGCTGGTTCGATCACAACCGGCTCATCGGGTTCCGGGGCCGGACGGGCCGACCGCCCAGGTCCCTTTCAACATCCTGTTGAAATTACAATGGTAGACGAAGTCGTCGACT
>CAVUMJ010000212.1:0-13308 GCA_963741375.1 uncultured Pseudomonadota bacterium | reverse complement strand
AAAACCTCTAACGTGTATGCTACGGTCTGCATAACCCGGAATAACGGATAAGTTCAAACTGAAGGTGACATCGCCTTTCGCGCCGTGAACGTGCAAGCGCCGAAATACAAAGGTGCCTCCCGGTAAATCAACCGGCAAAGACGCATCGACATGGACATAGTCTGGCTGACCAAGCAAGTCCACCAGGAAAGCCACCAGATGGGGGCCAAGCTCAAAAATCAGATTTTCCGGTTTTTGCAACATCCATGCGTTAAACGGGCCAAATTTGATTTGAGCTAAAGGATATCGCCAATTGATGGTGATATGATCCAATTTGCCAATGGAGCCGTCTTTAATATCCTGACGCAGTTTTTGATAAGAGGGAAGAAACAGAAAATTGTGGTTGACCCCTAACTTAAGCTTTTGGTTGTTCGCTATATCAACCAATTGCTGACATTCCGAACTGCTAATACCCATCGGTTTTTCTAAAAAAACATGGCGGCCGCTTTCCAGAATTTTCCGGGTTGCTTCAAAATGTAAATCGGGTGGAAGCAGAACATGGACGACCTCAACATCTGATTTCAATAATTCATCTATGGATGAGAAAGCTGCATCGATATTAAAAGTTGCACAGGCATTTTTTGCTCGATGATAAGATTGATCGCATACGGCAACAACTTTCACATTGTTTTTGTTTTTTAATGCCTTAGCATGAGATTCAATAATATAGCCTGCACCAAGTAGTCCAACTTTCCAGATTTTTTCATTCATAAAATTAAATTTGGCCGTTATTTAAGGTAAAGAAAAGTATCCTTAACAATCATACAGAAAAACTAAGCTTTTTGATATGTTTAGCGATAAACGCTACCGATACTTGAGCTGTTGACTTTGCAGACTATAATTAAATCTATCATATAATTATATGTTTCAAAAATGCATAAGTTGTTAAGAATTGTGATCAAAATTAAAAAAATATTAGCGTCCTGAACGGGGTTTCCGGTTAATAATTTACCTGTAAACTTTTCAGCTTTTGACAACGGTCAAGAAAAAGGAACTTTCCACGAACCGTGCAGTTGCTCAATCTATGTTTAATCATAGTCTTACAAATAATTTTAGTTAACAATTTCATCAGGGGACTGTAGCAAATGGATATAAATATAACAGAGGGTCAAAATTTAGATTTCGTAGGTGTTGTGGTAATTGGCCGTAATGAAGGTGATCGCTTAAGACTTTGTCTAACTTCATTAGTAAAACAAGTATCGAAAATTGTTTATGTTGATTCGGGGTCCACCGACAATTCTTTAGCTCTCGCCAAACAATTGGATGTTGAAGCCGTTGATCTTGACCTGTCCATCCCTTTTACCGCTGCAAGAGCTAGAAACACCGGTTTTGAACGATTAATCTCGTTATACCCTGATTTGCGCTATGTGCAATTTGTAGACGGTGATTGTGAAGTCATTGAGGGGTGGCTGCATAAGGCTTTTAGTTTTTTGGAAAGTCAACCGGACTATGCAGTGGTTTGCGGACTTAGACGCGAACGGTTTCCTGAAAAGTCTATTTACAATCAATTATGTGATTGGGAATGGAATGGCGCAATTGGCGATATTAAAGCATGCGGCGGAGATGCGTTGATACGGGTAAAACCCTTTGTTGATGTAGCCGGTTATCGCAATGAAGTGATAGCTGCCGAAGATGATGAGCTGTGTATCAGAATTCGCTTGGCAGGCTGGAAAGTCCACAGACTTGCTGCTGAGATGACCTTGCACGATGCCGATATGATGCATTTCAGTCAATGGTGGAAAAGAGCCGTACGCGCCGGTTATGCCTTTGCATTAGGTTTTTATTTATATGGATTGACACCTGAGAGGCATTTTGTGCGGGAAACCCTCCGCGTCTGGTTTTGGGCAGGAGCGGTTCCGGTTTCGTTGATTTTAAGTAGCCTGTTGATTAGTCCATGGCTGTTATTGCTGTTCGCAATATATCCGCTACAAGTGATTAAGTTATCCCGCAGACTCCACTCCACAGGTTTGGCAGTATTGCTTGTGTTATGTCATTTTCCTGAATTATACGGACAAATAAAGTTTATCCTCATGCGATTATCGGGGAAAAGGGATAAATTAATCGAATACAAATAGTTTGACCGATTAACCTAGAAACCGCAGTTGGACAGTGATGGCAGGAGCAAATATCAGCCAACTGCGGTTTCTAGGATAATTAAACCTTATTAATCAAAACAGTGTCCGGTTTAATGCTTAGAGTATATTCACCCTGTAACAAACCCTGTAATTCCTGACCCGCCATCTTATAACGCCATCCCTGTAATAACAGGCTATCCTCCTCGCCAAACAGTAATTCTTCCAAATCCTTGCGGGTAGCCAGAATGACCGGATTTAAGGAGTTTTCCTCTGCGCGAATTCTTACTACGGAACTTAATACATCCAGAACGGCTTCATGTTGCTGAGTCTTCTTGGCAGGCCGGTCTTTGTCCTTTAGCGGTTTAGGAGGTCTTTGTCGAAACTCGTCAATTAACTCGCATAATTTTTTCCCGTATCGATTCACTGTACGCTCGCCAATATTACGTATCTTGGCCAAATCTGCCAAAGTTACCGGTTGCAACTTTGCCAATTCCAGTAGCATTTCATCAGAAAGCAGCCAACTGCGCGGTTTATTTTCTTGTTGCGCGGAACTTTCCCTCCATTCCGATAATGCCTGCATGACTGACAATTGTTTGCCGGTTAGCTTGTTTTTACCGCGTATTTTTAACCAGGCGTTTTCAGGAGACAGTTGATATAGTTCCGGATTTTTGAGGATCTCAAAGTCACTATTCAACCAGTCCAGTCTATCCAGTTTTGCCAGTTGATCACACATGATTTTATATATCTTGCACAAATAAATCACATCATCGGCCGCATACTGAATCTGATCGGCGCTTAGAGGCCGTTCCGACCAATCCGTACGGGTATGCGCTTTGTTAAGATTGATATTCAAAAAACTGGACACCAACATGGCGTACCCAGGATTTTCCTGGAAACCCAGTAAAGGCGCGGCAATTTGAGTATCGAAAATCGGCCCTGGGATTTTTCCGGTGATTTGATAAAAAATTTCCAAGTCCTGACGGCAGGCATGTAACACCTTAACAATGGCCGGATTGTAAATTGCTTCCAGTAAGGGAGTTAAATCATTAATTGCCAATGGGTCAATACAGGCTACCCAATCAAAAGTTGCAATTTGTAATAGACAAAATTTCGGATAATAAGTTTTCTCTCTTAAAAACTCAGTATCCAGGGCAATCCAGCTGTGTTGACTGATCTGTCGGCATAAACTCTCTAATTGTTCGGCATTATTGATATATTGAATGGTCATTGTAACTATGGCAAATAAATGAAGTAAGCTATGAAAGCTTGGCTGGGTATTTTACCCTGCTGACGGACTTTGACACTAGCATCCAATTAATAAATCAAACTTAATCCCAATATTAAGCGCAATAAAATTATCAGGACTAAAAAAGCAGTAGCATTTTTCAGTTCTTTCCGGATTTTCCCGGTTATTGAGTAAAACAGGTTTGAGGCGCAACATTGACTTGGTTTTGGAATAATCATGAATTAAGTCATTGACCTTTTATTAATTGTTATAATTCGGTTTTAAATGATGACAATGTTTTTAGTCTATTTTTGGCACTTAAAACCGATTTGAACCAGGCTTGCCGAGCTGTTTCCATAATTGGAAAAATTATCAAGACAAATGATTACCCGGAAAACCAACTCGACAACTACAATTCTTTCATTTACCTTGCTGTTTTTGGCGATTTTCATCGGCGGCTGGCTAGGATTAAAAATGGTTGTGCCACCAAGTTACGCCAGTCCTTTGTGGCCGCCTGCCGGCTTTGCATTAGCCGGGTTATTGATCTGGGGCAGACACCTATGGCTTGCAGTCTTGCTAGGCTCTACTGTCATTGAGGTCTTGGCAGGCTATCAAATCAGGGGCGAAGTCACTGATACTATCCTGATATCATCCTGTTTGATTGGAACAGGCTACGCCATTCAAGCTTTGGCTGCAAGTTGGTTGTCTGAAAAACGGCTGGGGGCCGGTGTTCCTCGTCTGGACAACTCCAGGCAAATTTTGCTTTTTTTCCTGCTCACTGGACCATTGGCTTGTTTGATTGCTGCAAGCATAGGTGTTTTCAGTATCGTGGCGTTAAATTTGCTGCCAATTAGCCTGGCGGCAGAGACTTGGTTTAATTGGTGGATAGGAGACAGTTTAGGCGTATTTATTATCAGTCCGCTGCTTTTTTGCCTATTTGCCGAACCTCGTGAACTCTGGGCTCCACGCCGATCTCATGTGGCGTTGTCATTGCTGGTTACCTTGGTGGTGTTGACTTTGATTTTTATGCAAGTATATCGCGCGGAAAAATCACGTATTCAATTGGCCTTTAATAATCAGGCCGTAACCATTGATCTGCTTCTGACCGAATATGCTAATAATGCCATTGATAGCACTTTAAGTCTAAGCGATTTTTATAAAACGTCAGAGCAGGTTTCCAGACAAGAATTCGCCGTTTTTTCTCATTCTTTACTGAAAAGACATCCGGAAGTCCATACCTTGGAATGGGTGCCCCTGGTCACCCGTGACCAGCTAAGCAGCTTTGAACAAGCAATACAAAACGAAGGCTATCAGCATTTTAAAGTCGTTGAACGTGATATGGACGGAACACTTCGCCCGGTCAGTGATCGTGCGGAATATTTTCCGGTGACTTATATCGAACCTATGCTTGGCAATGAAAAAGCCTTTGGGTTTGATTCCACTACCAATCCTATTAGTCTGCAGTCAAAACAGCTGGCTAGAACCACCGGTAAAACCAGTGTTTCTCAACGTTTGTCACTTATTCAAAGAGAGGATATGGTAAATACGGTTTTATTATCCATTCCTATTTACAGAAATGAGTCTGACAAACCGAACCGTCAGTTTATTGGCTTTATTTCTGCGGTGATCCATCCGGCCCGCATGTTGGAAACTGCTTTACAGGGTTTGGATACTCGAGGGTTTTCCATACAGATTCTTGATCTTAATGCGCCTGTAGAGGCAAGCGTTCTTTACAGTAAACTGGGAGAAGGCGAACTCAATGCCAGTTATGATCTGATTCCATGGCAAAAAGCATTTCTTTTTTGTGATCGGACCTGGAAACTTATAATTACTCCCGACAACAGTTTTCTGGTTGCGCACAGATCGCCGCTCCCCTGGGTTACACTATTCGGAGGTCTTTTTTTTACCAGTTTGTTAAGTTTTTTATTGCTGACCATTAGCGGCAGAACAGCCTATATTGAGGCGCTGATCAAGGCCCGTACAACCGAATTGGAAGCAGCTAATGCCGAACTAAAGGCCGCAGAAGAAACTCTTTATGCATCGGAAAACTATTTGCGTACTCTGGTGGATACTCAACCGGAATGCATCAAATTGTTGGCTCGCGATGGCAGTTTATTGCACCTTAATCCAGCTGGATTAAGGTTGATAGGCGCCGAAAGTTTGGAACAGGCGCCATTTGACAGGTTTATGGATTTGCTGCTGCCTCATTATAGACAGGCATATAAAGAGATGCTAAACCAAGTGTTTTCAGGCGAATCCGTCATACTGGAGTTTGAAATCATTAGCCTGAAAGGCCAGCATCGCTGGATGGAAAGCCATGCAGTGCCAATGCGCGACAGCGAAGGCAATATCGTCGCACTATTGGGTCTGACACGGGATATTTCCAAACACAAGCAGATGGAAAGCGCTCTACGTGAAAATGAGCAAAAACTCAATGACATTCTGGATAACCTTAGTGTTTATGTTTATTTAAAAGACACCGAAGGCCGCTATCTGTACGTGAATCGCCTGGTATGCGAATTATGGGACACCACCCCGGAAAATGTGCTTGGGCATACGGACGAACAATTTTTCGACGCAGAAACTGCTGCGGCAACCAGAGCAAATGACCGCCGGGTTCTGGTTGACGGCGAAACGCTAAAAACCGAAGAAACTCATGTGGTTCAGAAAACCGGCAAGAGCGCCAGCTACTGGTCGACAAAATTGCCTTTTCGTAATGAACTGGGTGATATATGCGGGTTAATCGGCATTTCCACAGACATCACTGAACGAAAACAGGCCGACGACCACCTAAAACTGGCTGCTCGAGTGTTTGGCGAAGCCCACGAGGGCATTTTGATTACCGACGCTAATGGCAACATTATTGATGTTAACCCGACTTTCTGCGAAATTACCGGCTACAGCCACGATGAGATACTAGGTAAGAATCCTAATATTTTACAATCCGGTAAACATGATGAAGCATTTTATCGCGATATGTGGCAGGCCCTGATGATCAGCAGGCACTGGCAGGGCGAAGTCTGGAATCGCAAAAAAAATGGTGAGCTGTATGCCGAATTGCTAACTATTTCGGCGCTGTGCGATGAACTGGGTGACATCAGATATTACGTTGGTCTATTCTCCGACATAACCCAAAGCAAAGAGCAGCAACAAATGCTGGAATTGCTGGCGCATTACGATCCATTGACGCATTTGCCGAATCGTACCCTTTTTGCCGACCGGCTTTTGCAGGCTATCGCCAGAAGTAAGCGTAATCATACCCTGTTGGCAATTTGCTTTCTGGATCTGGACGGTTTTAAACCGGTTAACGATCTGTTCGGCCATAATGTCGGCGATCAGGTATTGATTGAGGTGGCTAATCGCATCAAAGACAGCTTACGGGAAGAAGATAGCGTTTCTCGCCACGGTGGCGACGAGTTTGCCCTTTTGCTCAGCGAATTAAATTCATTAGAGCAATGCGAACAAGCAATTTTACGTATTCATGAAGCTATTATTAGACCATATTCTATTAATAATCAAACAGTTATAATAGGAGTTAGTAGCGGTATCACTATTTTTCCGTTCGATAACACCGATCCCGACACTTTGTTACGTCATGCCGATCATGCCATGTATCAAGCTAAGCTGGCCGGTAAAAATCGCTATCATTTATTCGACGCTAATCAAGATCAACTGGTCATAAACAAGCGTAAACAGGCCAGTGAAATTGAAACTGCATTTGTTTTTCAGCAGTTTCAGCTATATTACCAACCCAAGATTAATCTGAAAACCGGTCAAATCACTGGCGTCGAAGCACTTATCCGCTGGTTGCATCCGCAGCGCGGAATGGTTCCGCCAATGGAGTTTTTACCTTTCATAGCTTCAAGCGAACTGGAAATTCAGATAGGTAACTGGGTTATAGAACAAGGTTGGCGGCAACTTTGTGAATGGCATAGTCAAGGCTTGCAAATTGAAGTCAGCGTCAATATTTCCGGTTATCATTTACTATGGACTGGTTTCATTTCACAATTGGAAGCAACTTTGGCGTCAAATTCCAATGTCGCCTCACGCTATTTACAATTGGAAATTCTTGAAAGTACAGCATTAGACGATTTATCAGCGGTCTATCGAGTCGTCAAAACCTGCCGGGATGGTTTAGGCGTGACAACCGCTTTAGACGATTTCGGCACCGGCTATTCATCGCTAACCCACTTACGCCAGTTGCCGGTTGATAGCGTCAAAATTGATCGGAGTTTCGTGCGTGACATGCTGGATGACCCGGATGATTACGCCATCGTGGAAAGCGTTATCGGCCTTAGTCAAGCCTTCCGCCGGGAAGTGGTTGCTGAAGGGGTGGAGAACCCGGAGCAAGGTTCTATGCTGTTGCTGATGGGTTGCCAACTGGCGCAGGGGTATGTGATTGCCAAACCAATGCCGGCAGCTGAAATTACAGGTTGGATAGAAAATTATCGCCCATATCGGGAGTGGACGGAAAAGGCTAATGCCGAGCTAAATGCCGAGCAAACTCAAATCGCCATCCGCCGAATTGATGTTGCATATTGGCTGAAACGCATGCAGATTTGTCTGACTTCGGAACCGGACAATATGCCGATTTGGCCGTTGATGGACAGTAGAAAAAGCTACTTTGGCCGTTGGCTCAAACTAACCCGGCATCATGAACAGTTCAATATTCTATGGCTGGAGAAAACTACCCTGCTATATGAGAGTTTGTTTCAGAAGGGCGATGAGCTAAAGCAACAATTTCTGGCAGGTGAAGTTGAATTAGCCCGTAGTGGTTTTACAGACTTGCAGATTATCCAGCAAAGCCTGGATAAATGCTTGAGTGAATACCCGTAACTTTGCATAACCAACAAAATAATGGCATAAAGTAGAACTTGCCGGTATGGACAATGCGGGTTTACGGGGAGATGCCTCTTGCTACACAGTCAATGACTGTTTTTGCGTAGTGGTCAAAAGCTTATTTAGGCAGGTCGTAACCGTATTTCTCGATAATCTCCAATGCGGTTTCAGACTTTAAATAATTCAGTAAGGCTAAAGCAGCCGGATTGGACGCCGCGGATTTCAATAAAACCGCATCCTGAAGAATTGGGCTGTATTGGTCTTGTGGAATTACCCAGGCTGATCCGGAAGCAATCTTGCCATCTGCAATCACTTGCGACAGCGCTACAAAACCTAGTTCAGCGTTTTCAGTACTGATAAATTCGTGGGTCTGCGAGATGTTTTCACCCTGTACAAACAAGGGTTGCAGTTTATCTAGTAAACCTTTGGCTTTTAAGAATTCAAGGGCGGCTGCGCCGTATGGCGCCAACTTAGGATCGGCCAACGCCAAATGCTTGAAATGACCTTTCTCAAGAACCTGCCCTTGATCATCGACAAAATTTGGATTTTTAGACCATAACACCAGTTTGCCTATCGCATAGGTAAAACGGCTTCCCGCAACTGTTAAGCCTGCTTGTTCAAGTTTAATGGGGTTTTTGTCGTCGGCAGATAAAAATACATCAAAAGGCGCGCCATTTTCCAGTTGCGAGACAAATTTTCCGGATGAGCCGAATGACAGTTTGACAGTGTGTCCACTGTCTTTTTCAAAACCGGCAACGATTTCGGTCATGGGTTTGGTAAAGTTGGCGGCTACTGCAACTGTGGTGGTGTCGGCTAATGTTGGCAAACCGGTCAATATCAGCCAAATAGCCAGCAATGAACGTAAAAGGTTCATGTCGCGCATATTTCTCTCCGGAAAAAAATTAAATTAAAATTAGAATAACTAAAACTGAAAGAATAGTTTAACAAATGCAAGACGCATTGCAGGATGATAACGCAACTTGAATGAAAGTTTAGCCATGTTCGCAGCCTTAATGCGAACGGCCTCCTAGGCGCGTGAAATGATTTTTTAGGTAAAAGGTTAATTTAACAAAAAATTATTGGGGGTTTCGGCGCCTGATTTGCTGGATGAGTTTAAATAGTAATATCCATCTCCATAATTGACGACCCGTTGGTAGGGCAGCGAATCAAGTTCGGCAAGGTAAATAATGGAGTGGGTTTTGATCAGACAATAAACAATGTCCCCCTCCTGCAAGGCCATATTCTGAAAAGCTGACGGCGTGATTTCAACTAATATGGCACAACCGCAATCCACTTGGACAATCAGGCTTTCTCCGCTGGGGATCAGCGCACAAATACGGCCTTTGATTTGATTTTGTATGGAAATGCCATCAATATACTGGCGCGATAGGGCAATATCGCTGGCGCGAATGGAAACCTGAGTTTGGCTGCCTATGCTGAACTGAGAACGCAGAGGCAGAGCTAATGGCAGTCCGAAACTGTCCGCCATGCTGCAACCTCCCAGTTTATCATGTTGACGGATGGTGACAGGCAGAATGTTGTCTATCTGGCGAATCCCAAGATAGCTTAGCATGCCAGCTTGTTTGGAAACCTCGCGAAGTGAACCACTTTGTAAAACTTTGCCTTTTTCAAGCAAAATCAATTTATCGGTTAAATTCAGGATTTCCCCAAGAGATTGGCTGGCATACATTACCGGTAAGCCGAATTCATATTGCATTCGGCTTAAAATCGGCAGCAATTGATCCCGATAGGTGTTGCCGATGGCTGCGAAAGTTTCATCCAGAAGCAATATTCTGGGGGATTTCAACAAAGCCCGGGCAACGGCCACACGCTGGCGTTCATCTTCGGCAAGTCTTTCCAAGCTTAGGTCGAGAATACTGCCCAGTTCCAAAAGCCCAATCAAATAATCCAGGGTAAAAACGCGGCGTTGTTTAAATGTGCGGTTATATGCTGAGGTCAAGGTTTCACGAACAGTTTCCACAGAGGCGATACAATCCTGTTGTAATACAGCGCCGATTGGACGCTGCTCTCTAGGCATCATAATACCTTTACTGCTATCAAACAGGATTTTTCCATCTAAAACTATATGACCGGTTTGAGGTTGTATCACCCCGGCAATCAAGTTTAATAGTGTGGTTTTACCGGCGCCCGACTTGCCAAATAAACCTACACTGTTCTGAGCCACCGAAATCTGAGTAGTCAAGTCGAAATGACCACGTCGCAGTTTAATATTCATATCCAATAACATGACAGACTACTCTCCAATGATCATTTGGCTGCAAGCTTTATAACTTTATAAACATTTGCGTTAAACTAAACATGATTTTTCACAAAATTGAAAAACCGTAACTGATTAGAATTTGAACAATTAATGTGTGTAGTATATTTCGATATAAATAAATGTAAATAACGAATATTAGAAATAGTTTGTTTCGTAAACAGAAATAATTGAAACGTTAAACTTTGCTTAATTTTTTAAACCAACAGTTAAAAAATAACATGTCAAAAAAAACTAAAAGTACGCAATCACTTGCTTGGGTTCAGGGCGAGATTAGATTGGCAGGAGCGCTTGATAAAAGAATGATTCATCTGTTAAGAGCGGTTGAACAAAGCGGTTCGATCAATAAGGCCGCCAAACAAATGGATTTAAGTTACAAGGGTGCTTGGCAAATGATTGAGCGGGCCAATAATTTTTCGCCTAAAGTGCTGATCAGCACAGCAACTGGGGGAGCGCATGGCGGCGGCACCAGTTTGACGGCTGCAGGTAAGGCTTTGTTGCAATTGTTTGACCGTCTGGAACAGCAACATAATGCCTATTTAGAGGAAATTAACCGCAATCTGGAAGCTGACTCGGTAATGCTAATGCTGCTAAAGCCGCTTGCCGTTAAGACAAGCGCCACCAATCAAATATTCGGCACAGTGATTACCATACACTCAGGTGAAATCATCAGCGAAGTGCTGGTGGAATTAAAAGGTGGCGCTAATATTCTTGCTTCTTTGACGGCATCCGAACTGGACGGGCTTGAACTTCAGGTCGGCAGCAAGGTGTTGTTATTAATCAATAGCCCGGATATCAGCATCGCCATTGATACTAACGGTAAACAGCTTTCGGCTCGCAATAATCTTCCTGGCGCCATTATTAGGCTGCAATCCGATGAAATTGAAGCAGAGGTGGTCATCCGTTTAACGGGAGATGATAGTCTTACCGCAGTTTTGACTGGAGAAAGCGCTGAAGAACTTGGGCTGCAAATCGATCAGCAGGTAAATGCAGTATTCAAAAGTAACGCAGTTCTGCTCGCAGTGCTGCAAGCTTAATTTAAAATGGCCGTGGGCTTATAAATTTTGATGCGTAGCTAATCAGCGCCTAAAATTTTCATATAATTTTTTAATCAACTATCCTGATGAAGAGTTAACCATGTTTGAGAAGATGAGGGTCTCCACTTTGCTGGCTTGTAGTTTGGGCTCTATCGTCTTGCTTAATATCATTATGGTTACGGTAGCACATTTTGAAACAGCCTCACAAAATGACGCTACGATTAACATTTCCTCCAGACTTTATCCTATTCAAGCTGAATATAAACTATAAAATCCGGACAACTATGATTTTAAAAATTTAAATCCGCACTTTTTCTGCACGGTGGGTTCTAAGCTGTCTTAACATACTGCCCAGACCCACAAAACCCAAGGAAATAAAGGATAATAATTTAGGTTCCGGTGTTTCTTTACTGTTCTCGGTTTTGGCTGGTAAGCCGGTATGGATAAATAATTGGTTGGTTTGCTTATCGACGATAAATTTATTGTTATTCGGGGTTAGGCTTTCAGAATGGTGCTCTTGTTGCTCCGGGCTGGGCTTTACCAAATTCAGATTCAGCCAAGTCCAATTATTCAGTTGCTGACGACCATCCCGGCATTGAAAATTGTTTGAAAAACCGGGTTCATTGAAAAATTTGAATTGGCCGGCCCCAAGGTTTTTCCAGTCATCATTGTTGACAGCCTGTTTATAATAAAACATTTGCTGATTGTAATTTGCTTGATTATCAGTGAGATTGGAAAGTGTTATTGAAAAACTCGCAAAAGCACTATCCAATGACGCAACGCAAATTATTAAAAACAATGTTGATCGCTTGATAAAGCAGAAAAACGCATTATTCATTACAGGTCCTCATTAGGCATAAATCAATAAAATCAGACTTGATTAACTATTCTGAACCGGATAAGTTGAGAACGGTTTGTCAGTCCAGGCTAATCCCTGGCCTTAAAACTCCCTTTGTTGCGCTAATTGTGCAAGCATAAACTGTGCCTGTTTTATATTGTTTGATGAGGCGGAGGTTATATTTTGCTAACGTACTGAATATTATATGTTTTATACAAGACAAACTTAAGGTTGAAAAATTTAACTCTTTAGTCAATAACGAAACAGGTTACCAAGTTAACCGCAATAAAAAAGCCAACTCTAGACAAACTTAGTCAGTTTGTTTATTAAGGTTATGAAACTCTTGAATTTTTATGAGGTGCGTGATTTGCCCTATAGGGCAAGAGAATTATAGTTATATAACATAGTTTAATTAATATTGGTCAGCAGCCGATTCTGAAGAAGCAAGGCCAGGCACGACTAAGAGCACTTGGCTTGCCGAATGTTTGAATGGATGTGAGTGGTGAGCGGGCGGTAGTTGGTTACTCGGTAGGTGGTGGTTTAGCGCATAATATCCACCTGCCTTTCCGGAAGCCTGCAATCTGCTGAAACTTATATTTTCATAGCTGCAAAACAAGTTTTCCAGTTTTAGCATGAAGGCTACGCAGTTTCATGCTTCCTGTGTCTTTAACAGAAATCTAAGATTTTCAAGACCTGTTTTTTTCAGGCCGGTATTTGAAAAAGATTAGATTCAGCCATAAACCGGGCTGCACAGGAAAAAACTATGATGCTTTCAGGTCAAATAGTCAGATTATTTGCCCTGCGCGTGTTCTTCGTGGGTTTTAGCAGCTGCGGCATGTTCTTTGGCTAAAGCGGCATGATGTTTAGCCAAAGCAGTATGGTGTTTAGCTAATTTATGATGTTTCAATGCTTTGTGTTCTTTTGCTAAAGAATGGTGATGCGCCGCCATGCCTTTATGATATTCGGCGGTTTTTTTA
>CAVUMJ010000211.1:0-9839 GCA_963741375.1 uncultured Pseudomonadota bacterium | reverse complement strand
GAGCGGCAGACTTAGGCTAGGAGGCTGTCCGAGAATAGGAACCGTAGGGCATAGGGCGCAATAGGCGCTAGCCGTATTGCGCCGCATGTTGGCCTTCGACCATCCGGCGTATTACGCTTCGCTAATACGCCCTATGGCTCTGTATACGTTCTCGGACAGCCTCCTAGCGAGATTATTTGTAACTATTCATTTAAAAAAGGCACAGATCATCATTACTGTAACATGAACGCGGTCTTTCCATTATTTTCCGCTTTTTTTCCCGATAAGTTGCTTGATAGCATTTGGAATGCCTACCAAGCAACAGATAGTCGAAATTAAACTAATCGGATTTTGCAATTGCAAAACTGTTCAATCAGTTTTATTTTTTACAATGCACTGCGCAAGCCTGGTCTTTATCTCCAGGTTGTGCAGCACAATGCGCCGCGCAATCGTGGGTAGCCGCAGACGCATCGCCTTTGCAATGAGATACGCACATATTGGCTTCTTTATCTGTGTGGCCGGCGCAATGAGCAGCGCAATCATGTGGGGCCGCAGCATATACGGGTAATGCAAATAAGGCCGCAATTGCAAAGGAGATGATTAGGTTTTTTGTTTTCATTGTGGTTACCCTCAAAACGTTAACTGAGCCTTAATTCTAGCAAGCGTGAAAAACATGTCAATTAAAAATGTGTTAAATGACACAGTTTAATTAATTTAATACGTTAAATGACATAGTTTAATTAATAAAGGGGCAGACCACTATTAATTTAAGGTGACACATCAACGTGGTCCATGCCCATTTTTAAATTTTTATGGCATAAATTTTGCATATTATTTTATAAAGCGTCTGTAAGTGTCATAAATGCCCAAAAATAGCCATTTAAGTGCGCCAGTTTGAATTTATGCACCAATTTCATGCTTAATTCAGCAAAACTTTATGCGCTTTGAACTATTCGGCTGCGGGCAGATGGCAATCGGTCCGGCTATCGAAAAGTAAATAAGCCGATTTAAAACAAAAGACCTGCCTTTCTGTGTTCTAAAATAGGATATACGGTAGTGAACGATATAAAAAATGATAACCCTCTTACAGCCGGCATTAACATCAGCTACGCGCCTCAACCCTGTACTCTGGTGATCTTTGGCGGCGGCGGCGATTTAACAAAGCGCAAACTGCTGCCTGCCGTCTACAATCAGGCGCTAGACGGCGAATCACCGGCTAACTTTGCGGTGCTGGGATTTGCGATTGAAGACATGGATGACATTCGGTATCGTCAGTTTGCTCGAGAAGGGGTAGAAAAATTTTCAAGACAAGCATTAGATGCGGATTTTTGGCCGGGATTCGAGCGGTGTTTGCATTATTTGCAAGGCGCTTTCGATGACCCGGAAGCCTATGTAAAACTGGCGAAACGTCTGGCGGAAATAGACTCCAACTTTGGTATTCCCGGCAATCGGGTATTTTATCTGGCCATTCCACCCGCCTTGATAGAGACTTGCGTTTGCCATCTTAATGCGGCGGGTCTAGTGATGCCTATCGACGATCACAGCCCGTTTTCACGGATTATTGTGGAAAAACCCATCGGCCGAAATTTGGAGACGGCCCGTTTGGTCAACGCTACCTTGTCGAAAAACTTCCACGAACAGCAGATTTATCGCATAGATCATTATCTTGGCAAGGAAACTGTGCAAAACATATTGGCGTTGCGGTTCGGTAATTTCATATTCGAACCTTTATGGAATGCCAAACACATTGATCACGTCCAAATCACGGTTGCCGAAGAAGAAGGCGTGGGTACGCGCGCCGGTTATTACGAAAGTTCCGGCGCGCTTCGCGATATGATACAAAATCACATCCTGCAATTGTTGACGCTCATTGCCATGGAACCACCCTGGAGCATGGATGCCGATGTGATTCGCGATCATCGCCAGGACATACTCAATTGTCTGCGGCCCATTACTGCTGAAAATTTCGACCAACATGTGGTTCGCGCCCAATATGGACCGGGCTTCCATCACGGCGAAGACGTTCCGGGATATCGCCGGGAAGCGGGTGTAGCGCAAGACTCCGTCACCGAAACTTACATCGCTCTTAAGCTGTTCATCGACAACTGGCGTTGGGCGGGCGTGCCTTTTTACATTCGCACCGGCAAACGCATGCCTAAACGGGCCAGCGAGATTGCCATTCAATTTAAAAGCGTACCGCCGATTTTGTTCAATGCCAATCAGGAGCAGGCATTGGAACCGAATGTCTTGGCTTTGAGCATTCAACCCAATGAAGGCTTGTCGCTCAGAATTGCAACCAAGCTGCCTGGCGTCAAGCTAAAAATCTTCCCGGTCAAAATGGATTTCCGCTATGGCTCAACATTTGGCGAACAATCGCCTGAAGCTTATGAACGCCTGCTCCTGGACGTCATGGCGGGTGACGCCACGCTTTTTATGCGCCGCGATGCGGTCGAATCGTCCTGGGCTTGGGTTGACAACATTCTGAATAACTGGGCGAGCAGCCGTACGCGCTGGATTCCGGAATATAGCGCCGGAACCTGGGGACCGCTTGAAGCGGATCGCCTAATCGAATATGACAACCGTAAATGGCGTATGTTATGAAATTAAGCAAGGCTGTTTCAAAAGTCAAGACACAAAAACCGATAGCCGTCAGTATTGCCGAGATTGAACCAGAACTAGACCGGTTGTGGGCGCAATTTAATCAATCCCAGAGCAATGGCGAGCATACCGTGATGCGTGCTTGTATGTCGAATCTGATAATCTATTGCGACACCGCCAAGGAAGCGGAGATTATCGACGCCGAGATTACCTCTATTGTCGATGCGCATCCGGCCAGAGTGATATTGCTAATGAGTGGCGGTAAACCAAGCGAAGGCCAGATCGAAGCGCGGATCGCCATTTATTACACCGCAGTCAGTGATGGCTGGCAAGTCTGCGCGGAGAGAATTGATGTGATTTCGACTGCCTCGATGGTCATGCGCTTACCCTCTGTAGTCAGATCAAAATTAATCGGCGATTTGCCCACTACCTTGTGGTGGGCTTCCAAGCAACCTCCACCCCAGGCCGGAGACCTGTTCTTTCAGCTGGCGGAGATGGCAAACCAGATTATCTACGATAATATCGGCTGGCTTAACCCCGCTCAGGGAGTGGCCGCGATGACCCGCTGGGTGGCGGCTCAAGAAAACACCCAAATTGTGCATAATCTTGCCTGGCGGCGCTTTGCAGGCTGGCGTAAATTAATTAGCCAGGTTTTAGATCCACAGACAGCGCCGGACGCTCTAAACAATCTGCATACCATCGAAATTGCCCATGGCCCGCATGCTTTACCGATGACTTGGTTGTTTACCGGCTGGCTGGTAAGCCGGCTAAAATGGCAGGCTGTTGACGGCAAACGCATTACGGATTCCGAGCTGATCTGGCGCTTCCGCAATAATCGGCAGGATATCAAAGTACAAGTTAAACGCTTACCTGAAGGCAACCCTTTAATTTATCATTTATTATTTGACTGGAGTAAACCTCAAAAAGCGGGCCGCATTTGTTTTGAGCGGCTGGATAATGAGCGTATCGGTATTGTCGAAGCCTTGTCTACCGTTCCAGCCCGCGTCTTTTCAGCGCAAGCGCCGGAAAGAGCAGTTTTGATCTCTGCACAGCTTGCGCACCGAAATAGAGATAAGATATTTGAAAACGCCTTAAAATCTTCCAACGCGATGACGGCGGTTTTTCAGCAATAACTTAGCCCGATAATCGCTTATTTCGGCATTTGCTGATATACATTGGCGAATGTTTCCAATATATACCGGCTCATTCCTGTAACGTCACTAAATCATGTTAAACAAGCTTAAAAATTTTTTTTTATATTTTAAACTGCCGTTTATTAAAACATCCTTATTAACGGGGGTCGTTTTTATAAATTTAATTTTTTTAATCACAAATGAGTTTCCGGTCAATATAATGAGCCGGGAAGCATTTGGACAACTAGGTAGTTTCGTTGGCGGTTATATTGGCTCGTATTTTACTTTGTGTAACGTCATTCTGCTTTTTATTACGTTCAGGGATTACCGCAAGGCCTATACCAAGCAAAGCTTTGAAACTCACTTTTTTGAATTGTTAAAAATCCATCGCGAAAATGTATCCGAGCTGCAAATAGAAGTTCAAACAGACATAAAAGTCCAGAGTGGCCGAAAAGTATTTGTGCTGTTATATCGTGAATTTAGAGTCATTTTGCAATGTATTGAAGAGATAGAGCCAAGCTTTTCCAATGAAGATAAATGTATCATTTCCTATTGCTGCCTGTATTATGGAACCGGTCGAAATTCAACACGTTTACTTAAAAACTCATTGGATACTTATGACAAAAATGATTTTGTGAATAAGCTTTTAGAAAAAATAAAAAATCACTTTGAACAGCTTGATCCCATTTTAAATGATGATAAGAAGTGGATTAAACACGAACTATTCGGCGGTCATATCACACGGCTACGTCATTTATTTTTACATTTGTACGAAACATTTAACTATGTTGATACAAATTGTATCGATGCAAATGAAAAAGAAAAATATTTTAAAATAATCCGCGCACAACTGTCGCTGCATGAACAAACCTTATTACTTTTTCATAGTATTTCTCATATAGCGGGTAAATGGAGTAAAGAAATACTGCTTAACTTTAATATTGTTCAAAACTTTCCTATTGATTTTGTTGATGCCGAAAATGTGCTGGATATAAAAACAATATTTAATTTAGAATAATCCTGGCGTCCGTAAACAGGGCAAATACTCCGGCATAATGACATTCAACTTCTTAACATTAACCGGTATTTCTCATTCCCGCCGCAATGGCGTTAATAGTGCGCAGCACTACCCGTATAGAACCTTTTTCAGCCTGTTCCACTTCCGTTTCCGACCTGACACGCCGTAACAGAACAACCTGAATGTAATTAAGCGGGCCTAAATAACTGTTACGGCTTCGCAGCGACGTGGCCAGAATCGGGTTATCCGCAAGTAATTCTTCAGCATTGACAATATCCAGAATCCATCCGACACAGCGCTGATATTCAGCTGAAATCAGATTATGAATTTGTTTGCCGACATCACTATTAACACATAAACCGGCATATTGCCTGCCAATTTCCATGTCGGTTTTGCTCAAAGCCATTTGCACATTGCTCAGTAAATTGCGAAAAAACGGCCATTCCCGGTACATGTTTTGTAAGGTTTCCAAACGTTCCGGTTTTCCGGAGCACCAGGCGGAAACACTAGCCCCAATCCCATACCAGGCCGGGAAGGTTTGCCTGGACTGCGCCCAGGAAAATACCCAGGCGATGGCGCGCACGGACTGTTTGGACCTGTCCATTTTTTTGCGATGGGAAGGGCGTGAACCCAAATTGAGTTGGCCGATCTCACTGACTGGTGTAGCTTCGTAGAAGTAATCCAGAAAACCTTCATTGCGTTCGGTTAACTCTCGAAAACTGTTTTCACCTATCCTGGCTAACTCGGTCATGACAGAATGATATTCTTGATGATCATTGGCTGATGGCTGTATTAGACTGGTGCTGGCCTTGATTAACCCGGTGATGCCCATCGTCAGCTCATAAACCGCGGTTTCCATATTGTTGTACCTGTAAAACAACATTTCTCCCTGCTCGGTGAACTTTATTTGCCCGCGCACCGTATCGGGCGGCTGAGCCAATATCGCTTCATGAGTCGGGCCGCCGCCGCGGCCTACAGTCCCGCCGCGGCCATGAAACAATCGGCTTTTGATGCCGTGTTGATCGCATATTTCAATAATCTGCTGCTGCGCCTTATAAAGATTCCAGGAGGATGCCAGTATGCCGCCATCCTTACAGGAGTCTGAATAACCCAGCATGATTTCCTGGCGTAGATTAGAGGCCTTGAGCAATTCCTGATAAACCGGAACTGCAAACAGCCTATTGAGGACGGTGGAAATACGCTTAAGGTCATCAATTGTCTCGAACAACGGACTAACGCCGATTGAACAATACCAACGGCCTCCGATTCGTCCCGCTAAACCGCATTGCGTCGCCAATAACAATACCTCCATGACATGGCTGGCGGCATGGGTCATGGAAATAACATAGCGGCCAAAACCGGCGGCGCCGAATTCAGTCCGCATCCGGGCAATAGCCTGAAACACGTCCAGCGTTTCGCGCGTGGCCTCGGAAAGTTCGTTTTTGTCATAAATCAAACCGCCCGCCGCCGCAATGGCTTCGCTCAAAATATCGAGTCTGGCCGTTTCATCCAGGGTGTGATAATCAATCGCCAATGATGCGGTTAGAATTTCCGCCACTGCCTGGCTGTGCCGTCCGGACTCCTGCCTAACATCCAATTGCATTAGATGGAAACCAAAAATATTCGCAAGCAGAATCAGATCTTTCAGAAGCAAATCCGCAATCTCTTCATCTCCGTGGCTACATAAAGAATTGTGAATCAATTTGAGATCGGCTATGAATGCCGGGCAGTGATAAGTATAGTTTACCGAGACGCCGGAACCGTTTTCGATAGCCAGCTCAATCTGGGTAAGCGATTGTTCCATGCGATATTTCATCAGAGCAAGCTTATGCCGGTAAGGCTCCTGTAGATAAGGCCTTTCAATATCTTGCGCAACGGCGCCTAGAATGGACCGGTCAGCTTCCAGACTCATTAATAATTCGTCTGAAGGTTGGCATAATTGGTATGAAAGTGAAAGTTGATCACGCAAACCTTCTAATCTGGCGATATATTCCAGAAGAATAGTCCGGGATTGCAGGCGCATAGCCAATACTGTGGTTTCCGGCTTAACATTAGGGTTGCCGTCTCGATCACCGCCTATCCAGGAACCGAAGCTCAAGAATTTTGGAATATGGATTTGATCAGCCTGCTCGCCAAAAACATCCTGCAAAGCGCGCTCAAAATTTCGGTAAACTTTAGTGGTTGCCGTAAACAAGGAGCTAGGAAAATAAGACAGCCCTGTTTCGATTTCGTCCACAACCCCCATGCTATGGGCACGGATTTCATCCGTTTTCCATAGCAGGTGAATTTGACTTTGTAAGGTATTTTGAAATTCGTGCCGGTAGTAACCCTTAATGCGCGGATCGTTCAATTTCTCGTAAGTCAAAAAAATATCGCGCAATTTGCCTTTGATAGTTCGACGCTTCGATTCGGTAGGATGGGCTGTCAAAACCGGAAGATATGACAGTTCATCAAATAAGGTTTGAATTTGTTCGGCAGTTACCCCGGTTTGCTTTAGCGTTAACAAGGTATCGTGAAATGAACCCTGCCAAAAATGGCCGCCGCTTTCAGATAGACGTCTTCTAAGCTTTGAGGCATAAGACTCTTCAGCGATATTGACAAGACTAAAGTAAAGATTGAAAGCCCGCACCACTTTGTCTATGACTTCCGTTGGCAGGCCTTCAATCGTCTCCAGTAAATGTTGTGCGCCTGATTTCGATTCCGGCTTGAGGCTAAGGCTTTGAAATTCCCGTTGTAACTGTTCAACTATCGCAGAAATTTCCTGCCCGGCAATCACTTTGAGTCTTTTGTCGAATATGGATAGAAGCTGACGTTTGCTGCGGCTAAGTTCTTTATCATCATAAATGGTATGCATCATTAGATCTCTGCTGATATGAGCTGTCGGTTCGCAACGGAAATCTCGCTGCGATGTTCATTTAACAATTGAAATTGGCAAGTCTGCGGATTATACCCAAACACCTCGCCAGTCTCGATTTTGTATACCCAGCCATGCAACTTTAGTTTTCCCTCGCTTATACCGGAAGCCACGACCGGATGCGTATGTAAATTCTCCATTTGCCCTAATACATTTTCCTGAATCGTCGCCATCAACAGCGCATCCCCATTTATATCGGCATATTTTTCCCGAATAACGCTTCGTGTTTGGTCAGCGTGAGAAAGCCAGTGGCTCAGCGCCGGCAAGCTTTTAATCGATGCCGGTTCCACAACCGCCTTCATGGCGCCGCAGTGAGAATGTCCGCAGATAATGATGTCTTTGATTCCAAGACCCGCTACCGCAAATTCTATCGTTGCAGCCTCTCCGCCCAGATATTTTTCATATCGGGGCACGATATTACCGGCATTGCGTAGAATAAACAATTCTCCCGGTTCGGTTTGCGTCAGCAGGTTGGGATTGATTCTTGAATCAGAACAGGTAATAAAAAGTGCGTCAGGTGATTGCCCTTGGGCTAGCCGTTCGAATAGTTCGCGTTGTGAACCAAACAACGTACTCTGAAAATGGTGAATCCCTTGAATGAGTTTCCGCATGAGCTATCCCGGTTGACAGGTTAATATACTCCTTGCAGTTTACTCTTGTAAAAATCGATAGTGAAATTGAATATATCTAAAATATTCATCGTAAATCACGATGCATTTGTTTTGATTAAACGCTAATGTCTATTTCACACTGCTCATGGGAACTTCCAGCAAGCCGAATAGCCGCGAGTGAGCCTGTTCAAGTATAGCCATCACCGCAGGATGCTTAATTTTACGTTGGGCGGTGATGGCGTAAAACCGTTCGCGCACTTTGTCGATTTGTCCCACCATTTGCACACCGTATTGACGCTGAATTTCGCTCGCCACCGCGATTGGCGCCACAAACAGCCCTGCCCCGGCCGCGGCGAAGGTTTTTAACAAGGCGCTGTCCTCGATTTCCGCTTTGATAAACGGGCAAATCTCTTCCATGTCGAACCATTGATCGAGTGAGCGCCGTAAAGCCGTGTTAGCTGTCGGCAACAGCAAGGGCGCAGCGTTAAGCGATTGCGGAAAACCCTCGCTGTAACAAGCGGCTAAGGAGGGTGAGCCGAATACCGCGACACTGCACTCGCCTAACAGATGATTGAAAATTTGCACGCCGGCAGAAGGCGTGGCCGGCGCATCGGAAAGCACTAAATCTATGCCATGCTGCCTTATTTCAGTTAAAAGACGCTCCGCCTTGTCTTCAACGCAAATCAGTTTCACCGCTTCCGCCATGTTTAGAGCCGGCTCAAGCAGGCGATAAGCCATCAACTTTGGCAAAGCATCCGCAATACCGACGCTAAAGCGTAAACCGCGATCACCCATGCGGCCCTTTAACAGATTGCTCAACTCCCGGCCCAATGCAAAAATATCTTCGGCATAGTGAAACACCGTGCGCCCGGTATCTGTCAGCGCTAATTTTTTACCTTCCTTGTAAAACAGTTTTTCGCCGATCGCCTGTTCCAGAACGGCTAACTGACCGCTGATAGTTGGCTGCGCCAGATGCAGCTTTTCACAGGCGCGCGTGATGCTGCCTTCTTTAGCGACACTCCAGAAATAATACAAATGTTGGTAATTTAGGCGTCCCATCAGGATTGCATCGCAAAAAACTATAGAAAAAGCAAATATTTTCTATTTTACTATAAATAGACTTCTACTGAGTGGATCAATGAGGTCAATCTCCCTCAATCCCTCTATCTTAAAATGAAATGCGAACGCTTGCTGCCGGACAAATTGTCCGTGCGGCAATTTACCGCATTTGTTATGCAGAGAAAGTTTGATAACTTAATGATGCAGCTTTCAGATTAATGCTGCATTCTTATTTGAGTGAAAAATTGTCTGCTTTGGTAAAGCTAGGCAAATATCGCATTGCAATAACTTCCGCCGCTTCAAAACTAAGTAATTGGAGTAATGGCTTTTTTTTCTTCCAATCAAATTTAGAGTCCGAATAGCCGGCGATTGTAAAAACAGTGCTTGGTATATAAATTTAAATTGGAGAATAAAATGAACAGAAAAATCTTGGGGATTATTTTAAGTGTGGGGATGTTGCTGATCTCCACAATAGTCTTTGCAGAAAACCAGCAAAACCAGTACATGTATCGGCCGGCTGGCGCTGT
>CAVUMJ010000210.1:0-7158 GCA_963741375.1 uncultured Pseudomonadota bacterium | reverse complement strand
CTTGAGCAAAGGACATAAAGCGCTGAGTTGCAGTTGCCATTGAGTTATTTAAAAAACCCAGCATGGCGATGACTCCGCCTACTAAATTAAACAACCCAAAATCTTCCGTACCCAATGCAGACAGCGTCAGCCTTGTGGCATAGAGTGAAATGAATAAGGTGATCCCCATTCGGGCATAGAGTATGCCGGTATTTTTTGCTACACGCCTGGCCGCTTCCATAAGTCAAAAAAGAAAATTATTAGAATCTATCACATATTCAAGACAGTTTAATAAATTTCTGAATTCATTAACGCAGACTTTAGCCCATTTTCCCATCACCATTAACAATGGATGTTTTAAATAAACGACAATGACCTCAACTGCAAGACATCTTCAATCAAATTGATTTTGTACTTATCCATACTCCTATGCCAAACAATATAATGGTCAGTAAAAATTGATAAATCCAGGGCAAAGCGGGAACAGGTACCGGTGAAGGTATGACGGATTCCGTAAGAGGCGTTAATGAGGTGTTGGCAGCATTATTTGCATCTCCGGAGTAGCTGACCGTAACCACATCTGTTCCGGCTATGTCCAATCCGGTCGTGATCAGGGAAGCTCTGCCATTGGATAGTGTCACCGGCGATTGAAAGGCCACGCCATTAACATAGAACTGTACGGTTCCGGTTGGGGCATTGCCGCTCACTGTGGCAGTAAAGGTGATACCTTGTCCGGCAACAATACTCCCGGATGAGCTGGTCAAAGTCACCTGCGGTTCACTGGCGTTGGCGACATAAACCTTCAATTCCGCCGCCGAAGCCCAAGGAGTGGAATCAAATGGCGTTTGGTATTCTACTGCGTCGAGAAAGTTCAAAAGTACATATCTGGCATTAGTCGCCGGAAATGAAATCGTTTGAATTTGTGGGAACGTTTGATTATCACAGGCATAACTTCTCCAAGCCGGGCCATAATCGAACGAACTGCCGGCCGGTTGGGTAAGCCAGTTGACATTGTCATTACTCAGATAGACTTCATATTGAAAAGCCGTGCCATCAACGCAGCCATCCTGACGCGGCAAATAGCTGACGCCGGTGATTGACTGCGTCGAACCTAAATCCAGACTGATACTGTGCGGATAGGTGGTGGGTGTAGCAGTATCCAGGGTTTTCCAGAAGGTTCTGATATTAGCATCAATAGCCGCTTCCTGTGTATGCGGACTAATTTGACTATCAGCTATGGCGGTGATGGGGGTCACTGCCGCAGCAAGCGGTACATTCAACAACACAGTTTGCTTGGTTTGAGTGCCTGCCACATTGGCGGTCAGGTTCAAGGTATAAATGCCTTGCGGAGTGGTTCCGTTCACTGAAACTTGCAGGTTGGTACGGCCTTGTGCATCAATTAAAAATAGGCCGGTAGCTCCGGTTGGCAGGCCGGATACCGACCATGTTGCCGAAAGGTTTGAGCCGGTAGGCGACAAAGCCGATACTAAATAGTTGGCTTGGCCACCCAGTGCGTCGCGGCGAGGCGGCCATGCCGTGACGGTGGCGGCTCCGGATGAAGGCAGCAGTCCGTAAACCACCACTTGATTTGACTGGGTGGCCATATAAACTTTGCCGTTATCTACCAGGGGTGGTACATATTTAGACCATAGGCCAAGATCATCCCGAGACGCAATCATAGTGGAATCCCAAAGTTCCTGCGACAGATTGCCGGCATTCAGCGCTACCAGTTCTCCTGGAGGAATTCGGGTATCAGGCTCGCCTTGACTATTTACGGAAACCCAGACTATGCCATTGTTGTCGCCATTTGCGGATAAAGCCATAATGCCGCCAGGCGAATTATACCAATTCAAGGACGTTGAAACCGGTGTGGCTATAATATTGCTGGTTTGTGGGTTATAATTGAATGCTTTAACATTATCTACGTTGCCGGCATTATAAATCAATGTGCCGCCTGCAGCAGTTGAACGAGACCAGATTACTGTACCGCCGTGAGTTTCTCCACTGGAAGCCTGAACGTTTTGTAAGGCTCCGGCGTCATTGGTTTGCATTTTGCCGAGGTTCTGGGTGTTAAGCAAATACAGGTTGCCAAGTTTGCCGCCACCGATCAGAATATTGCTGCCGGGAATCAGGCTAGGGCCCGAGCTGGATAAATCATAATCGTTTTCATCCAGGTACTGAAAATTCGCCGGCGTAAAGTAATCGATTACTTTTAAGGTTTTCGGATCAAGTTTAAGCGCACTCTCAGCGAAATTGTTAACCCCATCGGCGGTAGGCTGTGCTGGTATGGAATTAATGCTGATGCCATTGCCGGTAAACAAGTAAAGATAGCCGGCGCTATCCACAACCGGCGGGCGGCCGCTCTGCCAGATACCGCCTGCATAATTGGAAGGCTCGGGATTAAAGATAGCTGTCAAGGCCAGCGTAGAGGCGTTGTAAGACATCACCCAGCCATAATATATCCATAAATCATTGTGAGATGTAAAGGCAACAATGACTTGTCCGTTGACTAAAACCAAAGAAACCCGTTGATTTTCAGCGCTGGGATTAAAGGATATGGTATTGCCGTTGAAAGTGTATGATCCGCTGATGACGACAGGGCCGCCGAATTTTTCGGCACCGGTGGTAATATCCGCCGCATGCAGACGAAATACGATATTGCCGCTCTCAACTGTATTGGTGACAAAATAAATTGTGTTGATAGTCGGGTCTATAACCGGTGTACTTTCAATACCAACCGTACCGGGAATGCTTGATGAGTTGGTTCCGGCAAAATCGACAATCGGAACCGGTGAGGAACCTGCAATGGTGCTGGAAACATTAAGTTCCCATAAGGGCGGACCCTGAGTGTCGGCATCAAAGGCATAGACTATGTTTTTCATGGTGGCGACAAACACCACATTATGTTTACTGCCGTTAATCGTTAAATTCGGCACATAGAGCGGTTGAGCATAAATGTTTCCATCTACCGGTAAACTGAATATTCTGCCAAAACTCGAAGGCGAGACGTTGTTGGGCGTCAAGATGGTTTCGCTTAAATTAGCCCCCGATACATTGGTGTCATATCCGCGTTGCAAAACCGGGATTTGAGCGGTGGCCGGGTGATACATTAAAATAGATAAGCTGAAGAAAACAGCCCATCTAATAAAGGACGTGCCTATTTGCAGGCTGGATATGGGTTTGTTGCATAACAAATTAACGATTCTTTCCATTGCAACCTCTTCAATGAGTTAAAAAAATTCTCTACACTCTTAAACCATGGGCTAGAACAATTTTACTGGAAATAAAATGTTATCTGACAAAATAGTCGTAAACGCCCTTTACAGAATGAATCAGCTTTGTTTATTACTAACCTATTGTAAATTGGACTAAATTTTTGTAGCTTTATATCTTAACCACCTTTAATAATCAATAAGGATTAGACAAAAACCTGCCTGATTGCACAAAGCAAACCTTTTGCAGAGTTTTCAAAGGTATACATACTTACCCTATCCCGGCTATTTTGCGAAAACCGCCGGTACAAGGTTTCGTCACTTAATAACTTAGCCGCAGCATCCGCCCAAAGCCCCACCTCCAGGTCACAAACAAAACCATTTTCCCCGTCTGCCACCAACTCGTCTGCCACCCCGGCATAGGGCGTGACAATCACTGGCAATCCGGCAGCGCAGGCTTCATTTGCGACAACACCCCAGGTGTCCGTTTCGCTGGGAAACAGAAATATTTTAGCATCGGCATAGCGCTGCGGTAAATCCGCCTGGGCAGCATAACCCAGAAAACGGCAATCCACCCATTCAGAAATTTCCTGAGCATAGGCGCGTATTTGATTTTCCAAATCACCGCTGCCCACAAAATCTATAGACACCTTTCGTCCTAAACGCAAAGCGGTTTGGTGAGCCACTTCCAAAGCAAATATAGGCCGCTTAAGCGCTATAAAACGCCCGCAAAAAATAAAGTCTTTCGGCTGAACAGCGGGAGGGCAGTTAAATCTAGTATTATCCGCGCATAAATAAGATAAATGGATGCGCTGATTATTGACGCCATATTGTTGAAATAATAGGCGGGAACCTTCACTGGCCCCCACAAAAGCCTTGCTAAACTTTAAGACCACACGGCGCACCAAGCGATGCAACCACGTCAAGGATTTTTCCGAATTGAAAGTACCGTCCGTCATGGCGATGTGTGGAACACCATGTAACACGGCCCAGGCAAAAGCAATCAGAAAAGTGGGGATGTAGCCAGTGGTGATCACCACACCCGGTTTTAACTGGTTTAATACCTGCCAAACTCCGAAATCAAAGTGCATAAAACTTTTATCTTTAATCACATAACGGCCGGTCAGAAAATGCGAGACAAACCCGTAATCTTGAGGAACCAGTTCCGTGTCGATATGTGGCTGGGCACAAAAAACCAATTGAAGGTCAATGTTCTCCGCCTCGGCAACCAAACGCCAGACCGGCACCCTGTAGGGCGGCGGCACATTTGTGATGATTACTGCTTTAATTTCAGGTGACACTTAGAGCTCCAATTTCTATGAATAGTGATTTCAGCGCGGTATACTACAATAAAAAACCTAATTTACTGCAAATAGCTCAAACATACTCCGGTTAAATTTAGTAGTTTTTATTCTAGTTCACAAATATTTCATCATTACAAACCAACACGCCAACAATATGAAGGATCTAAGCATTTTCGTTAATACCTCCGATAATTTTGAAGATTGCTGGATACCGTTTTTTACGCTTTTCAAACAATACTGGCCTGATTGTCCTTATCCTATTGTGCTGAATACCGAGACTAAAGACTTTCAATTTCCCGGCTTAAATATCATTTGCTCTAAAGTTGCCGTGGGCGAGACACGCCGCCTGACCTGGAGCGAATGTCTGGCTCGTAGTCTGGACGCCATTTCAAACCCTTACATACTTTATTTGCAGGAAGACTACTTTCTGGAGGGGCCGGTAAATCAGGCGCTGATTGAAAGTTTTGCAGAAGTCATGCGGGCAGGCAATGCCGATGTGATACGCATTTTGGAATGTGGCGGAGAAGACACCTGGCGCCCAACTCCCAACCCGTTGTTATGGGAAGTGGATCAACAGGCAAAATATCGCATTTCCATGCAGGCGGCGCTATGGCGCAAAACCACGTTACGCGGTCATATAAGGCTGCATGAAAGCCCGTGGCAACTGGAGGTTTTCGGTTCAGCCAGAGCCCGCCGGAAAAAAGAAAAAGTGCTGTGTGTGAATAGAGACCTGTTTTCCAAAGCGGGTACGGAAGTTTTCCCTTATCAACCCACCGGGGTAGTGACCGGAAAATGGCAACAGCATATTGTAGAACCTTTATTCGCCAAACATGGCATTAGCATAGATTTTAGCCTGCGTGGCTTTTATGACCCTAACGCCACCAGACCTAAAGCCAGACCTTTGGTTAATAGGCTGTATGATAGACTGCGCTCTTTGCTTTAGCCTAAAAACTCAGTTAACCTAGAAAATCAGTTGCTGCGCCTAGGAGGCTGTCCGAGAATAGGAACCGTAGGGGCATAGGGCGCAATAAGCGCTAGCCGTATTGCACCGCAGTTGGCCTTCGATCATCCGGCGTATTACGCTTCGCTAATACGCCCTCTATACGCTCTCGGACAGCCTCCTGGTCTGCTTGCTCCTCACGGTTAAGACGAGCATTTCAAAATCCCGTTCGCCCTGTCAAATGGTTAAGCACGGGAGAAAAGCCCCCTAAATAAAATTTTTAAAATAACTGCCTAATAGGCGCACAAAATCCATCAGGAAATATATCGGCAAAAATTTTGACGGACAGTTTTGACATCCGTAATGCCAGCGGACTTTTAAATTACCTGGCGAGCGAATGCTGAAAAAATAATCGATAAAACTGCGGATTGAAAATTTATTTAGCACTTTCACCAGACCGGTTTCTTCCACATAAGAATATACTTTGCAATTCAGACAGGAATAAATCCGGTATCCTGCCCTGGCGGTTCTAAATGTAAAATCGTAATCTGCTGCATAATGCGGCATTTTAACCTCATCAAACAAACCTAATTCCCTGAACGCCGAGATAGGAAACAACGTGCCCCGTCCTGAAGCATGGGTGACTTCAACTACTTCCAGGTCATTGGGAACATGATCACGGGCAAAGTCAACTTCATTTGCAGTAGCCAGCAGCCAGTTCTGCCGGTAACCTCTTGAAATAAGTTCTTTGGTTTTAATATCATGAATAACGGATGTAATAATCGAATTGGGATATTTGCCAAAATTAGTCAAAAGATTCTGCAAATAGTCTTCCGGCACTTCGTTGTCGTTATTCATGGTCAGCAAAGTGTCTTCCGAGTCTGCCTGATCCAGAGCATATCTGATGCAGCAATTAATCGCACCTGTCCACCACAGCGAACTGTCTGCATTGATTAATACCACTTCCGGAAATTGCTGCTGAATAGCCAAGCCGGTTCCGTCTGTTGAACCATGATCACATACGATGATTGTAAAGTTTTTATAGCTTTGTTTTTGAAGACTATGTAGACATTGCAACGTGTAATTGATGCGGTTAAAAACGGGAATACAAATCCAGATTTTCATATTAGGGATAGTTTCTTGAAATTAGCGTTGCATGTTTGTGACAATTTCAACATAAATATTTAGGCATATCGACATGCGCGGCTAGTACTTATGTTGGCGTATCAAATAGCTGTTCACGAATAACATAGACGATATCCCTGTAAACCACAGTAGCGTCCAGATGCTTGTGGGCATATTCAGCCGCCAGATAACCAAGTTCATTCCTGCTCGCTACCGTTAAACTCAACAAGTAAATTGCCACATCAACAGCTTCCTGAGGGGTTTTGATGACAAACAAACCCGGTATATCGGCAAACACAAATTCATAGCCGGGTTGATAATTGGTGATGTGCGGAACGCCGGTTGCCAGACTAATCGGGAATCTGTCCGAGGTATACATGGCAATTTGATCGAATTGTCCCCAGTTGATGCTCATCCAGGCATCTCTGATGACTTCGCCCTGTTTTTCATAGGCGATTGGGCCTTTACAAAACGGCGCTCCGTTCCAGCCCTGACCGCCGCCATATAGCGCAAAACGTTCACCAAGTTGTTTATAGAGGGCATAAGCGGTTTTCTTGCGGCTACGGCCACCAGGCATAAACAACCAGGGGAAGTCGTT
>CAVUMJ010000209.1:0-8413 GCA_963741375.1 uncultured Pseudomonadota bacterium | reverse complement strand
GAACCTATTTTAGCCTCAATTACCGTACCCGCGTCTTCGCCAAGACGGATGGGTAAATCCAGGCTGGTCAGAATTTCCGGCAACAAGCCTTGGGCTAAAACCTTTCCGCCATCCAATACCACTAGATAATCCGCCATTCGCGCTACTTCATCAGGGGAGTGGGTAACGTACAAAATGGGGATTTGCAAGGTGTTATGCAAATTATCCAGATAGGGCAAAATTTCCTGCTTGCGTTTGACATCCAACGCCGCCAGCGGCTCATCCATCAACAGTATGCGCGGATTAACCGCCAAAGCTCTGGCTATGCCTACACGTTGGCGCTCGCCCCCGGACAAACGCTGCGGTTTTCTAGCCAGCAAATGCTCAATTCCCAACAAATTAATAGCCTGGTCCAAACCTATCTGTTGTTTATCGCCAATTCTTTTCAAGCCGTAACGCAAGTTACCCATTACGTTCAAATGTGGAAAAAGACTAACTTCTTGAAAAACATAGCCTAATGGCCGCTTATAAGTTGGCAGCCAGCCATTTTCGTCCTGCCAGATTTGATTATTGACTGAAAGAAAGCCTTGCGGAGCATGTTCCAGTCCGGCAATACAGCGTAGCAAGGTAGTTTTGCCGGAACCTGATTGTCCAAACAGCACAGTGACGCCTTTTCCCGGCAAGGATAAGTCTACATCAAGCTTAAATCCATCCCAGTTAATCAGAAAACGAGCGATAATGTCAGGCATTTTAAAGAGTATTTTTAAAACTGGGCCGCCAAATATACAGCACTAACAGTACCAGAAAAGAAAAAACCAGCATCATTGCGGCAAGATGATGCGCTTGCGAATACTCCAGGGCTTCGACATGGTTGTATATCTGGATGGAGGCGACACGGGTTACGTCCGGAATATTGCCGCCTATCATTAACACCACGCCAAACTCGCCAACCGTATGGGCAAAAGTTAGGATACAGGCGGTCAAAAATCCTGGCAATATCAAGGGTACGGCAACTGTGAAAAATGCATCCAATGGCGATGCGCGTAAGGTTGCAGCGACTTCCAAAGGCCTGTCTCCTACCGTTTCAAAAGCCGCCTGCAAAGGCTGAACCATGAATGGCAGGGAATACACTACCGATGCAATCACCAATCCCCAAAAGCTGAATGGCAAGTTGCCGATACCGAGCGATTTGGTGATAAAACCTACCGGACCATTTGGGCCCATCGCCAATAGCAAGTAAAATCCCAGCACTGAGGGAGGCAGCACCAATGGTAAGGCAACTAATGCTGCAATAGGGCCTTTCCACCATACTCTGCTTCTTGCCAGCCACCAGGCAATAGGCGTGCCGATCACCAATAAAATAGCGGTGACGACACTTGCCAACCTGACTGTCAGCCAAATGGCTTCGAGATCGCTATCACTCAAAAACATGAACGTTTCCATAAATCGACAATCATTTTAATGGCTAAGAGCATTATAAAGTTTGATAAAAGACGGTATGTGATTAGTTAATTATAACTGCACAAACGCCATCAATTCTTGCAACTCCTTGGCGTCCAATTCGTAATGGGATTTAGCTCTGACTTTTTCCGGCAACACTATATTGCCGTAACGAACCCTGGTTAAACGGCTGACTTTTACGCCTTGCGATTCCCAAAGCCGTCTAACCAGACGATTGCGGCCTTGTCTGACAGTGACATAAAACCATTTGTTGGCCCCTTCCCCGGCATGAAAACGAACCTCATCGAAACTTGCAGGTCCATCTTCCAATACCACGCCTGTTTGTAAACGCTGTAACATGGCGTCGTCGACATTACCTAAAATTCGCACGGCATACTCTCTTTCAATCTGTTGAGAAGGATGCATTAGGCGATTAGCCAGCTCACCGTTATTAGTCACCAGAATCAAACCGGAAGTATTAATGTCCAATCTGCCTACCGCAATCCAGCGTCCAACCGCCAACCTCGGCAACTGGCTAAAAATCACCGGACGGCCTTCCGGATCACGCCGAGTCACCATTTCCCCTACCGGTTTATGGTAAACCAGCACCCTAGTCGGCTGTTCAGCATATTTATCCCATTTAACAATCCGCCCATTGATAGACAAATGGTCACCGGGTTTCAGATGGTAACCGGGTTGAATCTGAATGCCGTTTACCGTTAGCTTGCCCTCATCTATCCAGCGTTCGATTTCTCGTCTTGAACCCAAGCCGGCTCTAGCCAGCAATTTCTGGATACGCTCACCGGAATCATCAATTGCATCCGGTGTTTTTTTAGCGGCTGGGCGTTTTCCGGTAACAGTCTGCTTATTCGATTTGCTGCTGCTCGACGTGGTCTTGTACGGCTTCTGATTGTTCGATTTGCGGTCTTTCACTATTTACCTGCTGGTCTTGCTGCATTAAAGAATTATTAAAATCCATGTTAACCAGCTCTTGCAGAGTCGGCAATTCTTGCAATGTCGTTAAATTAAAATAATCCAGAAATTGTTTAGTGGTGCCATATAAAGCCGGACGGCCCGGCACTTCCTTATGGGCAACCACATGTATCCATTCTCTTTCCAATAAGGAATGAATAATACTTGAACTCACCGCAACACCGCGGATATCTTCTATCTCACCGCGCGTTACCGGCTGCCGGTAAGCGATAATCGCAATGGTTTCCAGTAATGCCCTGGAATAACGCGGCGGTTTTTCTTCAAATAACCGGCTGACCCAGTAAGCCATACCCTCTCTGACCTGAAAGCGATATCCGCTAGCCAGTTTTTTCAGCACAATCGGCCGGGTGATATAATCCTGGGTGATCGACTCGATTGCTTCTTGAATTTGTAAAGTATCAGGTTGTTCAAGTTCAGGAAAAACCTGTTGAATTTGCTTAACCGTCATGGGTTTATCAGCAGCAAACAATATGGCTTCTACTATGCGTTTGGTTTGCACTTGACCTTCTCTGCTTTGTTCGGTGTTAACTGTAACTGGATTGGGCACATTTTGTTTTATTTCACTATCCGGCTTTAATAACGCCGGATTTGCCGGTAATCTGGGCGGCCGTCGCCTCGGATAGAGTTTAGGTTCCGGCAATTCAATTGCTGGTGGCCGCACATCAGGCGCAGAACGCCTTTTTGGTGTTTTGTTAAGAGGCGAATCAACTTTAACACTTTCAACATCAACCAGTTTTTCCAGAAAAGCATCTTCAGTTTTTTGTGCGGATGCTAACTCTAATATCTGCGTAGGGTTCGGATTGATGGATGTCGATAATTCCTTCCTTGCTGAGTTCAAGGATGGCAATAAACGAGACAACCACGCCGTTTTTTCCTTCGCTTCCGGTAAATAACGCTGCGAAAGGGAGGCTATCTGACCTGTTAAGTTTTTCCAAAATGGCTGCCATTCGTTCACGGACTGATAGGGGTTCTTTGGTTATATGGTGATGACTAAGTTGCTCGACTCGTTTCATGACATCTTGAAACGCCAGCAATATTTCTTTTAGTTGTACTTCCGGCAAAGGTTTGGATAGGCTTATGTTAGAAACGTCAATGCTGGTTTCAAAAGTATCCCGTTCATTTCTCGGCAACAAATCAAGTTCTTCCGCCGCCTTTTTAATAGCTTCATATTCTTGAAGCTTGCGAATTAAAAATGCCCGCGGGTCTTCTTCCTCTTCCTCGCTTTCCGGCTGCCTGGGCAATAGCATTCTGGATTTAATCTCAGCCAGCAAAGCCGCCATGACCAGATATTCAGCCGCCAATTCCAAACGCAAATTATCCATCAAATCGATATAACTAATATATTGATGGGTAATCTGAGCAATCGGAATATTAAAAATATCCAGATTCTGTTTGCGTATCAAATACAGTAACAAATCCAGCGGGCCTTCGAATGCATCCAGAAAGACCTCGAGAGCATCCGGTGGAATATATAAATCATCCGGAACCTCAAGAAAGGGCTTACCATCAACCACCGCCAGGGTAAGCACTTTTTTATTTATCGTATTATCCGCTTCTATTGTATTCATGGTGATAGAATTAATGAATGGCTAAACGCAAAATTTGCGTCTCAAACCAAGTTACCCATGCAAAGCTTAATAAGGCTAATCTGCTGTCTCCAGCACATTAAATCCCGGCGATTTCCGAAAAAAATACTTGCGCATAAAACATTGGATACGCCAGTACTTTATCCAGAACATGGGTATATAACAATGCTAAGAGAATAATAAAACCATATTTTTCCAATTGGTTAAACCGCCAGGCCCAATAGTTTGGCAATATGCCGGACACTACCCGGCTGCCATCCAACGGTGGAATAGGCAATAAATTGATGAGGGCGAGTATCAGATTAATATGGATGCCAGCCTTGCCGATTTGTATAAAAGGATCGGATAAAAATTCATATTCATGCAAACTAACCCCAATTCTAGCCAGCATGGCCCAGGCAAACGCCATAAGCAAATTGGAGACCGGCCCGGCCAAAGCCACCATCATGATCGCCCGTTTGGGATTGGCAAAATTACGATAATCCACAGGCACGGGTTTTGCCCAACCGAAGATAAATCCGGTAAAACTGATTAACAGCAGACCGGGAATAATGATTGTGCCTAAAAGATCAATATGCTTAATCGGGTTTAGAGTCAACCGGCCTTGCATAAATGCAGTATTATCACCGTATTTTTTAGCCATCCAGCCATGCGCCACTTCATGACCGGTAATCGCAAAAATAACCGGCAACACCCAAACAACCACCCGTTGCACCAGGCTTAATTCTTCAATCACAATGTTTTACTCCAACATTTGCGCAATTCCAACGCCTTGCCTGATAATTTCAATATAATTGTCAATGCATGCAATGACAGTTGTTGACTGGTGTTCAACTATACCGCCATCAATAATCATATCGAGTTCATGATCCAGTTTTTCACGGATCTCATACGGATCGACCAACGCATCGTCTTCCCCCGGCAATATTAGGGTAGATGTTAACAAAGGTTCTCCCAGTTGCTCAACTAAGGCCTGACAAATACGATGATCCGGAATACGGACGCCAATAGTCTTTTTTTTGGGATGCTGTAAGCGCCTGGGAACTTCTCTGGTGGCGTCCAGTAAAAATGTAAATGGGCCGGGCGTGAGTTTTTTAATTAGCCTATGGGCGTCATTACCCATCTTGGTAAAAGTGGAAACTTGCGATAAATCGTTACATAACAAAGTAAAATTATGATTATCATCCAAACGGCGGATACGGCGTATGGTATCCATAGCCTGCTTATCGCCAATCTGCGCTCCAAGCGCATAAGAGGCGTCGGTGGGATAAGCAATTACCCCGCCTTTGCGCAAAATTTCAACCGCCTGCAAAATCAAACGTGGTTGAGGGTTTTTGGGATGAACTTCAATAAAATCGGCCATTTATTAGAAAAATACAAAAATTTTTGGCTTATTGTACCTTAGAAGCCAGGTAAAATGATTTGAATTGTATTTTTAAGCCGGCCTCAAAAATGCCTTCCGATTAATTGGTATAAGATTCCAGACTGCGTCCGGCTTCAGTTATGACCTTTCGCCAATCCCTTGAGGCATCTTGCCTGAACAGACTGACTGACGGATACCACGGCGAATCGATTCGCTCCAGCAACCAGCGATAATCCGGAAAATAGCTTAACAATACCCAAGTTTGCTTGCCCAAGGCCCCTGCCAGGTGCGCAATAGATGTGTCCACCGAAATCACCAAATCCATTTGTTCAATCAAAGCTGCAGTATCGGTAAAATCATTTAAAAATTGGCAATGCTCATGCAAATTATTTTGCTGAGCCAACACAGGCATATCATAGGCTCTGATTTCCTGTTGCAAACAATGGAATTCAAGCGGCAAAGCCAGTATGCCGGCAAACTGCGCCAAGGCGATACTGCGATTGCGGTCGTTTTTATGTGCGCTGGCCCCGGACCAGGCCAAGCCGATACGAAAACTTTTCTTAGGGCCTAATCGCTGCCGCCAAATTTGAGATTTCTGAGCATCCGTTTTTAAATAAGCGGGCCATGCAGGAATATTTTTAAGATTACAATGCAACTGCATAGGCAAACTTAATAATGGGCATTGGTAATCAAACTCCGCTGTTTCCCTGCCCATTTCGATGACTTTTATCCTGGCATCCAAGGTTTTCATCAACAGAACCAGCGGAGCAAGGGTTTCCAAAATCACTTTCGCGCCCTGGTCGGCCAGTAATTTGCCGTAGCGGCAATATTGGATAGTATCGCCTAAACCCTGTTCGGAATGAATCAGTATGGTTTTTCCCCGCAAATCCTGACTTTGATACGGCGATACCTGGTATTCGCTATAAAGGGTTTTGAGGTTTGAATTTTTAAATCGCCACTCGTACAACGGCCATCCCTGCTCATAATCACCCATTAAAAGCAGCAGTTGCGCCTTGTTTGTGTAAGCGTCCACGTAATCCGGTTTTAAGGCAATAGCCTGGTCATAACTGCTGACCGCCTCATTCAGCCGCATCAATTCCGCCAAGGCGTTTGCACGATTGGCATAACTAATGGCGTCTTTTGGATTTATGGCAATCGCCTGATCATAATCGGCAACCGCCTCACTAAACCGTTTTAAATCCTGTAACAGATTTCCGCGATTCGTATGGGCTTCAGGGAATCCCGGAAACTGAGTTAACAATTGAGCGTAACAGTTTAAGGACTCCTCAAAACGTTTCAGTTCATGCAATGCAACAGCACGGCCAAGCCAGGCGTCTGCCGATTGGGCTTGTATAGCAATAGCCTGATCATAATTTTGCAAAGCCTCCCGGCAAGACGCCATCGCCTGTAAAGCACTACCTTTGTTAAGATATGCCTGAATGTAATCAGGCTTTAGCTGAATAGCCTTATCGCAACTGGCGACCGACTCTGCATAGCGCTTAAGCTCTTTTAAGGCGACAGCCCGATTGGAGTAAACATTAAACTGCCTGTCATCTATCGACAGGGAATGATCATAAGCAGCCAAACTATCTTCCAATCGCCCGACACGCAATAAAGCGCTGCCATAATATACCCACAAACCGGCATGCTCAGGAAATTGCTTGATTAACAATTCATAAATAGGCAGTGCATCGGCACATTTCCCCTGATTAAGCAACTCTACCGCCTGGGCAAACAAGGCGTTCCAATCGGTATTGCCATTTTCAGCCTGCTGGTTTTCCATCATAATGAAATATCCGTATTGGCAAAGTTATTTATAAAAAATACAATTTTAACGGCAATAGTTTCACAACCCAACACTTAGCGGTAAAATTCCGCCATTTATTTTACTGAATGGAGCAATAACGTAATGGGTAGAGCCTATCAAAACCGAAAAGTATCCATGGCTAAAACGGCGGACGCCAAAACCAAGGTTTACAGCAAATTTGGCCGGGAACTGTATGTCAGCGCAAAAGCCGGCGGCGCCGACCCTGACGGCAATTTGACTTTACGCGGTCTGATTGAACGCGCCAAAAAAGCTCAGGTGCCATCGCATGTTATTGAAAAAGCCCTGGATAAAGCCAAAGGCGGCGGCGGTGAAGACTTTGCCCCAGCCCGGTATGAAGGTTTTGGCCCAGGTGGTTGCATGGTCATAGTCGACTGCCTGACAGACAACCCCAACCGTACTTTTAATGATGTGCGCCTGTGTTTTACCAAAACCAAATCCAAGATCGGCACCCAAGGCGCCGTCAGCCATATGTTTGATCATTCAGCCATTTTCGCCTTTAACCATCATGACGAAGACACTGTGCTGGAAGCCTTATTGTCTGCCGATGTCGATGTTTCCGACATCGAAAATGAAGAAGGCAAACTCACTGTTTTCACGCCACATTCCGATTATGCCAAAGCAAAACAGGCTTTAACCGATGGCTTGGGAGAAATAGATTTTGAGGTGGATGAAATTCAATTCGTAGCCAAAAACGCTACTGCCATCTCCGGCGAGGATATCATCATGTTTGAAAAATTTGTTGACTTGCTCAACGAACTGGACGATGTGCAGAATGTTTTTCACGATGCTGAATATTAATCCGGTTTAATAGTTGACTATGACCTAGTTTTTAAGGGCGGTTGAGTAAAGACTAAATTTGCGCTTAACCTGCCCTTCTACAACGCTCTAAAAAAATTCCTGAGTATTTTCATCACGCATCTGCAGACAAACCTCAAAGTCAATTCACCGGCAGCGCAGGCGGCAAGATGCTCATGTAAAGATTGCATTGAGTTCTCCTTAACCTAATAAGTCTATCAATCATATACTAAAGACGCTTTCTGCATTAAGGTTACCGATTGCAACAATCCGGGTTTAGCTTCATCAGTTTTAATCTAATTTTAATAATTAAAATAAATATGATAACTTATCGACTATGGCGACTGTACAGCCATTACAATTAAAGTCTTTGGTTTTTTGAGTCAAAGAATCTTGTTATGGTTCTAAATGTTCATTTCGGCGCTATAG
>CAVUMJ010000208.1:0-23644 GCA_963741375.1 uncultured Pseudomonadota bacterium | reverse complement strand
CGGCCTGGCGCGGCGGGATCTGTCCTTGCGCGAGATCGCAGATTGCCGCGCTCTTCACCCCCGGTTCCCCTGTTCTGGACCTGAGTCGACTCTAATTGCCACCACCCTGGCTTCAGGGGGCAACTTGGTACTTGTTATTACATCTACTTCGTTCAGTTACATATACTCAAGAGAATTCAAATGGCGCGAAATAATATTAGACGTAAAAAAGGTTGCCGGTTTAGCGGTGAAGATGCTGTTGTAATCGATTATAAGGATCTGGATTTGTTGAGTGAGTACATTACCGAAACAGGCAAAATCATTCCCAGTCGCATTACCGGTACAAGTGCAAAATATCAAAGACAGTTGACATCTGCGATAAAGCAGGCGCGTTTTATTGCATTGTTGCCTTTTTGCGACGTACACAAATAATCCAATTGGAGAAAGGGCGTGCAATTTATAGCAGCCTACGTAATGAAAGGACGATTGCAGGCAATGACGATCGCGTCAACCTTAGCATTACTGTCTTTAATCATTCCTCCAATTAGTATAGTAAGTTCGGCGGCGGTGGCTTTGGTTACATTAAGGCAGGGCGCTAAAGAAGGTGTTTATGTCCTAATTAGTGCTTGTCTGGCGGTTGCCCTGTTAAGCATTTTGTTGTTAGGCGGTTACCAGTTTGCCCTCATTTATGGTTTGGTGCTGTGGTTGCCGGTTTGGCTTATTGCCATGGTGCTGCGTGAAACGGGATTGCTTAATATTGCATTAGAAGTTTCTGTTTTACTGGGAATCGTTATGGTTGTCGGTTTTTTTTGGTATGAGCCGGAACCGGCGGCGATTTGGAACAGTTTGTTGTCTCTATTCATACAACAAATGATAGAAGCTCAACCCGATGTGCCGGAAGGCGTGGTGAAAAGTTCCGCAGAAACCTTCGCGCATTATATGACTGGCGCCGTTGCGGCTGGCAGCCTTTACGGTGTGTTGTTCAGTCTTTTTCTGGCCAGATGGTGGCAGGCTAAACTGTTTAATCCCGGTGGTTTTCGTGTTGAATATTTAGCACTGAAAGGCCATAAACAACTGGCTGTTGTGACAGTGGCTCTGATTATCCTAGCAGCAATGGCTTCAGGAATAACATCCGAAATTTGCTGGAATGTTCTATTGGTGCTGTTAGTGTTTTACAGTATTACAGGTCTGGCGGTACTGCATAGTGTTTTTACATCCATAAAAGGCAGTCGTTATTCTGTGCCAATATTATATGTGACATTAGTCGCCATGCCTCATTTAATGGCGCTGATTGCACTTTGTGGTCTGAGCGATTCCTGGTTGAACTTACGAAATAAAATCAAACCCAACGGGACTCAGCTCCCCTGATAATTCGATAAAAAATCGATCTACGAGGTAAAAAAAATGGAAGTTATTCTTCTTGAGAAAACGGCAAACCTGGGAAATCTGGGTGATAGAGTAACCATCAAAAACGGTTATGGCAGAAATTATCTGATTCCGCAGGGAAAGGCAGTAGCGGCCACGCCTGCCAAGATTCTGGAATTTGAACAGCGTCGTGCCGAGCTGGAAAAATTGTCAGCAGAAAGATTGGCGTCAGCTACTGCGCGTGGTGAATCTTTAAGTAAGCTTGGAATTGTGATTAAACATAAAACCGGTGATGAAGGTCGTTTATTTGGTTCTGTTGGAACTCAGATTATTGCTGAGGCGATTACAATTGCAGGTGTAAAAGTTGAAAAACATGAAATACGTTTACCAAATGGCGTGATTCGTAATATCGGCGAATACGATGTTGATATCAATTTACATACTGATGTAGTGATAACCTTGCCAATTAAAGTAGTAGCTGAATAATTGCTATGATCATCGTAACTGGCGGCGCCGGTTTCATTGGCAGTAATCTGATTTTGGGTTTGAATGCGCAAGGTTACGATGATATTTTGGTAGTTGATCATTTACGTAATGGCATTAAGTATCGAAATCTGATCGGCTGTCAATTTAGTGATTATCTAGATAAAACTGTATTTCTTGAGCGTATAAAACAGGGTGTTTTTGACAAGGAGCCAATAACGGCAGTTTTTCATCAAGGCGCCTGTTCAAGCACAGTTGAATGGGACGGTTATTACATGATGGACAATAATTATGAATATAGCAAAACTTTATTCCTTTATTGTCAACGCCGCAAAATTCCATTTATCTACGCTTCCAGTGCTGCTGTGTACGGCATTGGCACGATGTTTAAAGAAGAACCTGACTACGAATCACCTCTAAATGTCTATGGGTTTTCCAAATTTCAGTTTGACCAGTATCTTCGTAGACAGCAAGACAAGTTTACAGCTCAAGTAGTTGGTTTGCGCTACTTCAATGTGTATGGTCCACGTGAAGAGCATAAAGGCAATATGGCTAGTGTAGCATTTCATCTAAATCATCAGCTTAAGCTGTCTGACACAATTAGTTTATTTGAAGGCTGTGATGGCTATGCAGATGGGGAGCAGCGTCGCGATTTTATCTATGTTGGCGATGTGGTGAACATTAATCTTTGGGCTTTGGAAAACCCTCACGTCTCAGGTATTTTCAACGCAGGCACTGGCCGCAGCCAGACTTTTAAAGAAGTGGCAAATGCCGTGATCAGTTTTCATCAACGCGGACAAATTAGCTATATACCTTTTCCCGAGCATTTAAAAGGCTGTTATCAAAGTTACACTCAAGCCAATTTGGAAAATTTGCGCGGCGCCGGGTTTAGTCAAAACTTTAAAACCGTGGAAGAGGGTGTGCATCTCTATTTGGCTTGGTTAAACTTATAAGTTGAAGCTGGTAATCACCGTTAGTTGTTTTTTCTTCATTTGTTTGTGGTATTTTCAGCAAACGCTCAGTGGTACAATCAAACCTTTTAATCTTTAGCATACGACGAATATAGTGGAGTTAGAATTACAGTCTCATACTGCCGATATCACCCCTGCACGGTTACGGGAAATTCCCTATAACTATACTTCTTTTTCTGATAGAGAAATTGTTATCCGCTTGCTGGGAGAAGAAAATTGGCAAATTCTTGATTCATTAAGAGATGAGCGAGTAACCGGCCGTTCAGCTCGTATGCTTTATGAGGTGCTGGGTGATATATGGGCCATACAACGTAATCCTTATCTTGAAGATGATTTACTTAAAAATCGCAAACGACGGTTAGCTATTTTTGAAGCGCTACGTTATAGATTGCAGCAAATAAAAGTTCGCCAGTTTGAATTTGATGAGCAACAGTTAGACAGAGCTGCTTTAGTTGCCTCACTGATAAAAGCAGCTGAACAGGCTGTTGATAATTTTGCTGACCATTTCGAACGTACCAGAAAACTTCGGTTGGATGCGTTTGCCTTATTGTCTAAACATACTCGCAAAGATAATATCCGATTTGATGGTTTCTCAAGAGTTTCTCATGTAACGGATGCAACGGACTGGCGGGTAGAGTATCCGTTTCTGGTTTTATATCCAAGTTCGGAAGATGAGATTGGTTATTTGGTTAGGGATTGTATTAAATTAGGTTTAACTATTATTCCTCGTGGCGGTGGCACTGGGTATACCGGTGGCGCAGTTCCCTTAACGCCTTTTTCCGCCGTCATTAATACAGAAAAATTGCTGGAAATAGGCCGGGTTGATTACCAATATAAACTGCCCGGTGTAGAGCAGAACTATGCGACTATTTTTACAGCTGCAGGCGTAGTTACTCGGCAAGTGATGGATGTGGCTGAGTCAGCAGGATTAGTATTTGCTTGTGATCCCACTTCTGCGGAAGCTTCCTGTATAGGTGGCAATATTGCCATGAATGCAGGCGGCAAAAAAGCTGTGCTATGGGGAACTGCGCTGGACAATCTTTTATCCTGGAGTATGGTCATGCCGGATGGTAATTGGTTGGAGGTTGAGCGCATCAACCATAATCTTGGCAAGATTCATGAACAGGAACAGGTCACGTTTCTATTAAAAAGTTATTCGGCTGATCGGAAAACTTTGCTTTCCGAACAATCTTTAATCATTCCAGGTTCAATATTTCGAAAAGAGGGCTTGGGAAAAGATGTAACGGATAAGTTTTTGGCGGGTTTGCCGGGCATTCAAAAAGAAGGTTGCGATGGCATAATTACATCTGCGCGATGGATTTTGCATAAAATGCCGCCTCATATTCGTACTGTTTGTCTGGAGTTTTTCGGGCAGGTTAGAGAAGCGGTGCCTGCCATTGTCGAAATTCGGGATTATCTGGCTGCTTTGCCGAAACAAGGTTTGGCCAGGGTCATGTTGGCTGGTCTGGAGCATCTTGACGAGAGGTATATCAAAGCCGTAGGCTATTCTACAAAAGCCAAGCGTCATGGAAGGCCAAAGATGGTGTTGATTGGCGATATTGTCGGTGATGATGAAAATCAGGTGGCTTTTGCCGCCTCTGAAGTTGTGCGTCTTTGCAATGCCAGAAGTGCTGAAGGATTTATTGCCGTCAGTCCTGAAACCCGCAAGAAATTTTGGCTGGACAGAGCGCGGACAGCAGCGATCGCCAGACATACCAACGCTTTTAAAATTAATGAAGATGTTGTGATACCTTTGCCGCGCATGGGTGATTATTGTGATGGTATAGAACGTATCAATGTTGAATTATCATTACGTAATAAATTGCGCTTGTGTGATGCGCTAGACGTCTTATTGAAAGCTGATTTACCATTGAGATCATACGAAGATAACGTCAATAAAGCCGAGTTGATTGGCGACAGACGGAATTTGGCCTCAGAGGTTATATCCCAAATTCGCGAGCGTTGGCAATGGGTCTATGATAATCTGGATTTGCCTTTGCAAGAGGCCGAAAATCAGCTAGTTGCTTTTGGTTTTAATATTGGCGCTCTGACGAATAAAACAGCATTGCCGACAGTTTTTCATAGGATTCAGGACTATTCATTACGTATTTCCTGGAAAATCGAGTTATTTCCACGTTTGCAGGAAATTTTTGAAGGGGATAATTTCCGGCCGGTTATTGAGAAAATTGAAGCAGTTCATAAGAGTATTCTGCGAGGACGCGTTTTTGTTGCTCTGCATATGCATGCCGGTGATGGTAATGTACATACCAATCTACCGGTCAATTCCGATCATTATGAAATGCTTATTGAAGCAAATGAAGCTGTTGCCAGAATTATGATCTTGGCGCGATCTTTGGGAGGTGTGATTTCCGGAGAGCATGGCATAGGTATTACAAAATTCGAATTTCTGACTACTGATGAGTTGGCGGATTTTCATGCCTACAAACAGCGAATCGACCCGGAAGGACGATTTAATCGTGGTAAGCTAATGCCCGGCGGTGATTTAAGCTCAGCTTATACCACCTCATTCAGCTTAATGGGGTATGAATCATTAATTATGCAACAGAGCGATATTGGCGCCATTTCCGACTCTGTAAAAGATTGTTTGCGTTGCGGTAAATGTAAGCCTGTCTGTGCAACACATGTTCCAAACGCCAATTTATTGTATTCTCCACGCAATAAAATCTTGGCCACTTCTCTATTGATTGAAGCTTTCCTTTATGAAGAGCAGACCAGATATGGTATTTCTATTTCGCACTGGAATGAGTTTGAGGATATTTCAGAGCACTGTACTACATGTCATAAGTGTTTTAATCCTTGTCCGGTTGACATAGATTTTGGTGACGTATCGATGAATATGCGCAATTTATTGCGCAAAATGAACAAACAAAGCTTCAATCCTTTAAAATCAGCTGCTTTAGCTTTTTTAAATACGACTAATCCTCGTACAGTCAAATTAATGCGAAAATCCATGATAGAGTGGGCTTACAAATTTCAACGCACTGCCAATATTGTTTTTAAGGCTTGGGGAGGCGCGCAATTAAAACATCCGCCAGCTTCAACCGGCAAACCACCAATTCGAGAACAGGTAATTCATTTTACTAACAGGAAAATGCCTGCTAAATTACCAAGCAAGACAGCAAGAGCGCTACTGGATATAGAAGATGCGCATATCATTCCGGTAATCAGAAATCGTCAGAAAACTCGTAGTGACTCTGAGGCAGTATTTTATTTCCCTGGTTGCGGATCTGAACGATTGTTTTCACAAGTCGGTTTGGCAACTCAGGCAATGTTATATGAAATTGGGGTGCAAACCGTTTTACCTCCTGGCTATTTGTGCTGCGGATATCCGCAAAGAGCGGCAGGGGAATTTGACATAGCCAAGAAAATTACCACAGATAATCGCGTTTTGTTTCATAGGCTGGCAAATACTCTAAATTATTTAGATATAAAAACCGTGATTGTAAGTTGCGGAACTTGTATGGATCAATTAGTAGACTATGAGTTTGAAATGATATTTCCTGGATGCAAGCTAATTGATATTCACGAATATCTTCTTGAGAAAGGCGTCAATTTACCAGGCGTTGCCGGGAACCATTATCTTTATCATAATCCGTGTCACAGTCCTTTGAAGCAGCAAGATCCTTTAAAAACTGTGAGTACTTTGCTTGGTGCGAGTGTATTAAAGTCTGATCGTTGTTGCGGTGAAGCCGGAACTTTAGCAGTTTCACGTCCGGATATTGCAACACAGATCCGTTATCGCAAGATTGAAGAATTAAAACAAAATATTGCTGATCTGGAAAATGTAAGTTCTCAGCAAAGCAAAGTGAAAATGTTGACCTCATGCCCTTCTTGTGTTCAGGGTTTGCAACGTTTTCAGGATGAAGTGGATGATATGCAGGTGGATTATATTGTCGTAGAAATGGCTCGTAAGTTATTAGGCAAAGACTGGATGAAAAGTTATTTAGATCAAGCTGTTAGCGGTGGGATAGAGAGAGTGCTTATTTAGTTTAGATAAGCTGAATTGGCAAACCTATGAAATTGAAGACCCGTCCAGTTCTTCTATAAAACAGTTTTTTATGAAGATTTAACTTTCAGAAATCTGATTAAAAACAAATCTCTAATAAAAAACAGTAAAAATATGGCGTTGGTTTCCACATAGCGTCTTAATAGGCGTCTTTCTTTTGATAATCTGTATAACCATTCCAGGCCATTTTTTTGCATCCATAATGGGGCGCGTTTAATATGTCCTGAGTGGAAGCTAAATGCGGCTCCTACGCCAAGTTGAACAGGAGCGTGAACTCTGTCCAGATGAGCGGCTATCCATTTTTCCTGTTTCGGCGCGCCAAGACCAACCCACAAAAAATCAGGCTTTGCAGCATTGATTTTTTCAACCAACAAAGCATCTTCTTCAGCAGTCAGTTGTCTAAAAGGAGGAGAGTCCCGGCCAACAATATTGACTCCGGGAAATTTAGTCTCAACGTTTTTGACCAAATCTTCAAGAACTGCTTCAGTTCCACCTAGGAAAAAGTGTGTCCAGTCTCTTTTACGTCCTTCATCAAGACATTTCTGCATTAGGTCAGGCCCACAAACGCGATTGGATTTACCTCTGTTATGAACCAGATTGGCGTACCACACAATAGGCAGACCGTCCATCGCATTAAGAGAGTGGTTATTGATGTTTCGTAATTCCTTGTCTTTTAAGCAACTGACAGCGGTATGAACATTGGTAAAACAAACTTGATGCGGCTGTTTGGAGATGATCCAGTCCTGAAAAATATTGATTGCCCGGTCATAAGTCAGATTTGTAAATTTGATACCAAACAATTCAATGGTTTGATATGGACGAGTTTTTTGCGATTTTTGGCGCCAATGTGTAAAACCAATAAACCCAGTCAGGGCGCTACCAAATAAAACAATAGTGGCGGGCAAGGGCAGGGGGGTTATGCTTTCAGGATTAGTTGCCGTCAGGTTGGCTTGTCCGTAAAAATTGCTTAATTGGTCTGTTGATTGGTTAAAATTGGACGTTTGAAAATGATTAATCGTTAATTCTGAAACGGAGTCTAATTTTTTTAGATCTCCATCGCTTAAAATGGAAAGATAATCGTTCCAGATATTAATTGCGTTATTGTTGTCGATATTGACAGAATTTGGAATATTGGAGTGAGCAAGGCCAATAGAACTGAAGAAAATTGTAGCAACCGATAAAATAATCGCTGAAATTTTAATGACTGTTATTTGCTCTCTCATTGATTTTTCCCAATAAATCCAAAGCAGTCTGTTTTTAACAGATTAAAGGTTTTTAGTAAGTAAAAGCTAAGCCGAGGGTTGCTCGAACTTTAGCTTGCACAGCTACCAACAACCTAGTCCAAAATACTTCTAATGAAACGACAATGTTCTATAATTCATAACAACAAACTGCTTGTCCCTAACATTAGCGCATTAATAGTATATAAAAGTATCGTTACAATTTGATTACATTTATGTGACTAAATCCACGTTTTTATAAATCCCAGAATCAATTTAAATTAAGAGTTTAGCAATAAACACAACCCATAAAAACTAAATATCTGCAGTTTGATTCTACAACAAGTGTCTGTGACAAAGCAATACAATTTCTAGTCACTAATAGAGTTAGCAATATTTATACCATTTTATTCAATTGCTTAAGATTTAATACTAACACCAACACCAACACCAACATTGACATTGATTATGCTTTCTATTTGTGACATATCTAAAATCATTTCAAGAATCCAATGAGGGGGCATCAAATTGATAAACTGTTCTCAAGCAGCTTTTTTGAAAGACTTTCTAGGAGTTAGAATTTAATTTTTGTGTTACGTGTAATTTAATGTGATGTGAAACACAAAATTGACTGCGAATGGGGGCAAGCGTCTTTTATTTTTTTATAAAGGAGTTACACTGAACTTGAAGTTAAGTTGTTAAATTGCGCCTAAGCAGAGCCTTGATAGCCGATAGCCTTTAGTGGCTTCGGCTATTTTTTTATGCTGCAGTAATGGAAGAAAATCAAAAGCAAAAATTGATAGTGGTTCAGATTGAATTAAATGTCAGTTATCTCGATTTACATTGATGGTTGGTGTTCGCCAGTTTTGGCAACCGCGACTATTTGTCCGGGGCCCGCTAGAAGTACATCCATGTAAGCTTTGCGCCGGAATCCCTTCCGGCCAAACACTCCCGATTCCCAAAACTTCTGTTATCGCTATCAAAAAACAATCTTCTCATTATTCAAAATGAACCACTACCCAAAAATCTAAGTTACTGTATAAAATATCAAAGTAATCTATCTATTATGCCAAATTAAGTTCTATAACAAGGAGAACCGCTATGTCAGACAATTTTAAACGTATTGCAATCGTTACCGGTGCAACATCCGGTATAGGCGAAGCAACGGCTAGAAAGTTTGTTTCTGATGGTTTTGGTGTGGTTGGAAACGGTAGAAAAGCAGATAAATTGGCTGCATTACAACAGGAGTTGGGTGCAGGTTTTATCGGTGTGGCTGGCGACGCTGCTGATAACTCAGTTTTGGATGCCTTGTTTAAAACAGCTTTTGAGCATTTTGGAAGACAGGCTGATATAGTGATTGCCAATGCTGGCCGTGGTTTAGGCGGTTCAGTAAAAGATGCTGATTTGCAAGCATTTGCCGATGTATTGAAAATCAATGTCACCGGAACTTTAGCCTTGCTGCAAAAAGCCGCCAATTGCATGACAACTGCTTTGCAACCTGCTTTTCCAAAAGCTACGGCAGATATTGTCATTGTGGGTTCAGTGGTAGGCAGACATATTTCGCCATTTAGCGCCGTGTATGGTTCCAGCAAGTTTGCGGTTCACGCTTTGGCCGAAGGATTAAGGCGTGAGCTTGCCCCGTTAGGCATTAGAGTTTCGCTAGTGGAACCCGGTTTGGTTATCAGCGGGTTTCAGGCGGAAGCCGGATATAGTGACGATATGGTAGAGAATTTTAAAGATAAATTTGGACCGCTGCTGGTTAGTGAAGATGTGGCAAACACCATTCATTTTATGGTTACGCAGCCTCCACATGTTCACATCAGCGATATTTTAGTGCGTCCTACTCGCCAGGAATATCCTTAATGTTAGTGATGGCCAATTTCAATGCTTAGTTGCCTACGTATACAGGTAAAGCAGCAATTCGGTCATCAATGAGTTTAATCATTTCAAGATAAGCGGGTGAGGTAACGCTACCGTATTTCTGCTTAAAGCTATCTTCATCCATGTGTTCCGGCAAGCCATCAATATTTGGAATGACTGCAGTGTAGTCATGGATTTGCGACATGACTTCCTGAAGTTTTAAGGCTTGCTTGGGAGAGGCAATGGCCTGTTGACCAAACCGTGTTCCAGCTCTGTCTGCTGTTAAATCAATAAAACTAAAGCCGCTGCCATGTTGTGAATCACCAACTTCTTTATCTACACCGACTTGTTGGCTCAGCAAAGAAGAGTCAACAGCAGTCAGTAAAGCCGAAGCAATAAAATGTTGGGGTATATCATTGCGCTTATAGGCGAAAACCAAATATTCTTTGCTATAAATCAAGCCGACAGGCAGGAAGCCACGTAAATCATTTTTATAAATATAGCTGGCAATGGCAATGATGACAGCTTGATTTTCTTGAATGGCGGTTTGTTCTGTAGAGCGGTGATAAGCTGTTAAAAACAATGGCTGTAGAAGTTCGCTTAAGGACAGCCGCCAAGTTGGGTCATGCTGTAACACTATATTATTAATCTGCTGTTGATAAAGATACAGATTAGGGTATTTGCTATGTTTGCGTATAGCCAATTGTTTAGCTGCTTCTACCAATTCTCCCAAATAGCTGACTTCCAAACTCTGCGGAGTAATGCGTACGCTTTTAATATATTGCGTTGCAGTTAGCCAGTATTGGTTTAAAGCCGTGTGATGAATGATGAAAGGGATTAAAACATTGGCGGCAGGATCAGGAATGGAAATTTCACCAATTTTAAAGGATTTAATCATGATTTTGTCGCCATTTTGCTTTAGGACAAAATGAAAATCCAGAAATCGACCCCAAGGGTTTTCGGGAACAAAAATGGCAATCTGAAACAGGATGCGATCATCAAGTATGGCCACCATCGAGGTGTTTTCAACAAAATGATTCAAAATATAGCTGATGGCAATATTCAGGTCTTTTTGATTAATACTGGCGGTTTTTAAGGTTTGGAATTCCTCCGGTTCAACATGAAACAGCTCCTTGGCGCGTTGAATATCGCTACGGTTAAGTCCTTGTATGACAATGTCCTGAGGACTATTGTCCAGAGCAAAACAAAGCAGAATCGTAATCACTACCGCTACGCAAAATAAGCTATAGAATAGGCGTCTGAGAATCTTTTTGACTATCGGTTGCTTCGTCCAGTCCGGAAATGGAATATGTTCCGGGAGTTTATAAATAAAGCTGGTGAATAAAACCTTAAAATGCTTAAGTTGACATAAAACGGTCTTTAGCATGTTTCAAAAATTAAATTGAATTTTGCTTCTTTTAGATATTGCGTCTCCTGTTCCAGATCCGCCTGGGTTAATGGTGACTGCTCCAGCCACTGTTTAGGAAACGTCAGCACAATATTCCGGTTTTCAATTGAAATTTTGAAATCAGGGCGTGAATTGTGTCGGCTGCGATGTAATAAGGTGGCCAGCCGAAACACAATAGCCATGATAGCAGTATTCTCCTGCCAGACTCCGGGTAATTCCGTAAAACGTTCAGGGCTGAATTTTTTACGCTGGCTACGCACTAGTTTGGAAAGAATCAGTTGATCCTGTTTGGAAAACCCTGCTAAATCCCCATTCTCTATAATGTAAGCGCTATGTTTGTGAAAGTGGCTGTGCGCAATTTCCAGGCCGATTTCATGTAAATCCGCAGCCCACTCCAAAAACTGCAAACAAGCGGGATTATCAAAAAAACAGGGATGCTCGGCTAATTTCCCGACGATATATTGAGTCGTTTCTTTAATTTGTTCAGAATGTTTGCGGTCAGTATGGTAGCGTTCAGCAATCATGCGGCTGGTTTCTGAGCGAATATCGTGGTTGTAAATCCGGCCTAACAGGTCGTAGATCAGGCCTTCGCGCAACGCGCCGTCAGAAATGGTCATCTGTTCAATATTGAAGGCTCTAAATGTGGCATAAACAATTGCCACTGCGCCAATAAAAACCGGTTTGCGTTCCAGACTAAGGGTGGGAAACTGGATTTCTTCATAATGGTTTAACTTGAGTAAGTGAACGACTAATTGCTCCAAACCTTCTCTGGTAATGCCATTATTGCTCCAGCCTGAGGTTTGTAAAATATTGCTAATTGCTTTCAAACTGCCTGATGCGCCAATGGCTTCCTGCCAGTTACGGCTATGAAATTTGTTTTGAAAGGGTTCCAGATGTTGTTCGGCATAAAGTGTGGCTTTTTTAAAATTTTTCCTGGAAATTTTGCCTTTTTCGAAAAAATGCTGACTTAGGGTGATACAACCCATGCTTAAACTTTCTTTGGTATGAGGAATACTATGCTGACCGATAATGTATTCGGTGCTACCACCGCCAATATCCATCACAAAGCGATGGTTGGCGCTACCAGCCATACTATGTGCGACGCCCTGATATATTAATCTGGCTTCTTCAATCCCGGAGATAACATGGATAGGGTGTCCCAGGGCTTTTTCAGCCTTGCTGATAAATTGCTGGGCATTTTTGGCGGTTCGCAATGTATTGGTGCCGACTATACTAACGCTATTGGGTGGAAAGTTTTTGATGCGTTGTCCAAATCTTTCCAGACATGCCAAAGCATTTTGCTGAGTGAGCTGATCCAGATTGCGGTGGCTATCCAGTCCTGCTGCAAGTTGAACCATTTCCCTTAAGCGATCAATAGTTTGCAATTTTCCGTCTTTCAGGCTGCAAATAATCATATGAAAGCTGTTTGAACCCAGATCAACTGCAGCGACACTGGTTGGTATTTGGTATGGCAAGGTTATTATCCTGTTCTAGCAACGGTGGACATGGAAATTCTGATAAAATTCAGTTTTTTGCCGCGGAATACTTATTTCGCCCAGTCGACTTTAGCCTCATTATAACTTAGAGAATGGCAGCCTTATCCATCAAAAATTTAAAAAAAACCTATAAAAATGGTTTTGAAGCCCTGAAAGGGGTTGATCTACAAGTAGAAAAAGGTGATTTCTTTGCATTGCTTGGCCCCAATGGAGCCGGAAAATCAACTTTAATCGGTATTATTAGTTCTTTAGTCAATAAAAGCAGCGGTACGGTCACTGTGTTTGGTCACGATCTGGACAAAGCCGGGATGAAGGTCAAAAGCTGTATCGGTTTGGTTCCACAGGAAATTAATTTTAACCAGTTTGAAACTGTAAAAAATGTGGTGCTCTATCAGGCCGGATTTTACGGCATGCCAAAAAAGCAAGCTTTGCAGCGTACAGAGCATTGCTTAAGAATGGTGGAATTGTGGGATAGACGAGATTTGGTTTCCCGGCGTTTATCCGGCGGTATGAAAAGACGGCTAATGGTAGCCAGAGCTATGGTGCATGCACCTGGTTTGTTGATATTGGATGAACCTACCGCAGGCGTGGATATTGAAATTCGCCGTTCCATGTGGGAAATGATGAAGGAAGTTAACCAGCAAGGCGCAACTATTATTTTGACCACCCACTATCTGGAGGAAGCAGAAAGTTTATGCAGAAACATTGCGATTATAAACAATGGGCAAATTATCAAGGCTTCGCCAATGCAAAGCTTTTTGGGTAGTATTCTGACCGAATATTTTCTGCTTGATATTGTCAATCCTTTGACAAGTGCGCCTGTTATTGCTGGTTATCAAATCGAACTGGTATCAGACAAAATGCTAAGCGTAGCTGTTCCGAAAGTTTTGGGTTTGAATCCACTGTTTTCTCAACTGACTGCCTTGGGTATCTCGGTTTCCAGCCTGAAAAACAAATCCAATCGTCTTGAACAACTTTTTATAGATTTGGTGCAATGAGTACAACCATCGCTTTTACTACCATACTAGGCAAGGAAATTCTCAGATTTACTCGTATCTGGCCGCAAACCCTGTTACCGCCAGCGGTGACGACAGCTTTATATTTTCTGATATTTGGGAAACTAATAGGGGATAGAGTGGGGGCTGTAAACAATGAGACTTATATAAACTACATCGTACCCGGTATTATTTTAATGTCTGTCATCAGCCATGCATATTCCAATGTGGTTTCTTCATTTTATTCAACCAAGTTTCAACATCATATTGAGGAACTGCTGGTTGCGCCGGTACCCAATTGGGTGATTTTGGCCGGTTATGTCTGCGGAGGCATTGCCAGGGGCATCTTGGTTGGTATCGTAGTGGCGGCAATTGCCACCCTGTTTACTGAATTTCCCGTCAGGCATTGGGAAATTGCTTTGGTAACCATGTTGCTGACAGCAACTTTATTCGCACTTGCAGGTTTTATTAATGCTGTGTTTGCAGATAGTTTTGATGATATTTCGATAATTCCAAATTTTGTTCTGACTCCGTTAAGCTATCTGGGTGGTGTCTTTTATTCGGTATCCATGCTGCCGGGGATTTGGCAGCATATTGCCCAGGCTAACCCAATTCTTTATATGATCAACGCCTTTCGTTATGGGTTAATTGGGATAAGTGATGTGGATGTCAATCTGGCTTTGGTTCTGACCTCTGCCTGTATCGTTTTATTGAGTGTTATCAGTTTAATATTGCTGAATAAGGGCACAGGAATTAAGACTTAACAAGGGGCAGAGGGTAAGGCTCAAGTTTTGGGACAATAATTTAGATAATTAAATAATCATCATATTGATATCAGCGATTATTCTGGTAGGCTTTGCTTTGCTGCGAAATTGATATATTGTTTCAAACGCAGATGTTAGCGTGGAATATTATTGGAACATTGAGTATAAGAATATTTTAAACGCATCGATTTGTCACCGGATATCCGCTGTGCGGCAAGAATGAAGGTGTTTTTCGCACGGCAATTTTACGTACTGAAACTGAAAAATCTTATATGAAAATAATAAATAGAAAAATTAAGAAAAATTTGGCTTTGATTTTTTTCAACGCATTGCTTTCAACGCTCGACGCCGCTTGGGCGGAATCCGATATGCAACTCCAGGAAAAAGCTTTAAAGGCAAGGGAATTAACGCATCAAAATCTCGTAGATCATTCGGCGCATACGAGCTCTGGCGATGAAACTGAAGTCTTTCGTGGAGTTTTTTATGGATACCTGCCTTGTCATCAAAAAGATTGCGATGGTTTCAAAATGACTTTGTCTTTGAAACAGAAGAACAATTATCTCTTGGTTACCCAGTACGCAAAAGCATCCTCCAGAGAGTTTTATGAAAAAGGCAAATACAAGTGGGATGAAGCAACTCATGTTCTTTCGTTAACACCCAATAAGGATGCCGCCAAACGTCAATTCACCATTAAGGATGAAGTCACGCTCATACTGCTTAGCGACAAGGGAACACAGATGGCCGGTGACCAGGATGACTACACGCTGCGGAGAAGCGATAAAACTAAATCCAGAGATGTCCACATTCATTGATCGAAGTTGTAAGCCGCATGGTAAGGCTGTGGATTTGTCCTAATATGTATGCTTAGCAAAACTTAACAAAGAATTGCTGTTTAGAATGAACCGGAATTTGCACGCCGCATTTTCTGGTTTAAAAGCGCTTGGTCATTAGATTAAATCCGATTTACTGATGAAGCGTTGTTTGAAAATGCCAACTTATTCGCGTTTTTTTAGTTTTGTTTTTTTTACACTGACTGCAACCAATTCATTTTTTGAAAGAGGAGATCAAGCATGTTTAGATCAGCTAGATTGTTTTCCCTGACGAATCATAAAACCGGAGCACAAGAATGGTTTTTTAGTTCCAGAGAAGGAGATATAGGACCATTTTATTGCGAAGATAAAGCTGAGTATGCATTACGTGAATTTGTAAATTTTAATATTGAAATGAATAATTATGGTGGCCGTCCTGCAAATATTCCTAACATATCAAAAAAGACCCTAAATGAACGTATTAATTGCTTGATGGCGGATCAAAACACATTATTCACTCAATCTCAATTTGGATTACTTCCGGATACAAAATACAACGAAATACGCAAGGCCAAATAAGCGTTGCTTACCCGACTTAAATTTGGTTGGAATAAATCGGTTTTACTAAGGCTGATCCTGATGAAAACAGTTGGCGTTTTTTACTGCTATACATAACGCGATCAGCCAGATTAACCAATATTTAACTACTGTCGGGATGATCCGGAAAAATAACCATTCCAATACTGGCGCTTCGAAAATAACCGTAAGTTCTTTGGCGGTTTCCACACGTTCTTGAAAAAGTGTCCGATTCGGCAGTACAGTTAAATGTCCTATCCTATATATCCTTCGGTTTATCAATGGCTTTATCGTAATTAAAATTTGCCATAAATTGTTTGCAGTGTATATGTAAGTTGAAGTGGAAAATTAATTTTTTATCATGCGAAACCGGAAAAAATGTTAAACAGGAGTTGTTTGAAATTTAGCAGGGCAATGGTAATAATTAAACTCCTTGTTACAAGCATGGTTAAATCCTTCAACGGCAAAATAACTGAATCGGTTTAGCCCGTTTCTTTAAAAGTAATCTAGACTGTAAGTCGAACTATTTAAGGCAGACAACATTCGGTTAGGAATAGGAATGTGTTTGTAAAGATTATCAATTTTATCAAAAAGAGAATTTGCAATGCCAACTCCAATGAATCAATTGTTTGAGCAAATCCATAATGTCCCAACTATTCCGGAGATTGTCAAAAACCTGATTGCGCAGCTAAACGACAACAATGTGGATTTGCTCAGCATTATAAAAAACGTTGAGAAAGAACAAGTCATTGCCCTTAAAGTACTGCGTTTGGTTAATTCCGCTCATTTTGGCTTATCCAGAAAGGTAAACTCTATCGAAGAGGCCACCAAGCTATTAGGTCTTGGCCAGTTAAAGATATTGGTTATTTCATCAGGTATTGTCAGTACCATACCCAATATTGAAAATTTTGATATTAAACAATTCTGGAATAACAGTTTTCGTTGCGCTGCGTATGCAAAATGGTTTGCTGAACAGCTTGGGGATGAGGGCGATATCGCCTATACCGCTGGATTATTGAGTAGTTTAGGCAAAATTTTGATACAGATCGGTATGCCAAAGGAAGCAAACGAGATTGAACAACACGTTAGGGCCGGTAATATGACCCGTTCAGAAATCGAACTTAAACGCCTAGGTTATACCAATCAGGATGTGTGTGCAGAATTATGCAAACGCTGGAAATTGGGCGAAGAATTAGTTGAAGCTATAGTCCATTCTAAAAATCCCTTAGCAGCGTCCTCAGTCAATGCTTTGGCAGGGGTGGTTTTTTTAGCTAATTTTGTCAGTGATGCTCAGAGAATAGGTCTGTCTGCTAAGAAAATATTAGAAAAATTTCCTGTTCAGGAAGCTGAACAAATTGGTTTGACAATGACCAACATTGAGGCTGGATTAGATGGATTGTTAAGCCTGGAAACCAATATGGATTTTGATTGATTTTGCAGTATGCCGTTTCATCTTATGGATTAAATTGAATAATCACTATTGAAGCTCAAGGCATGTCTAAGAGTGGCAATCTACAAAGGTTATTTGAATGAGTATTCTGAACTGGAACGATCAACTTTTGGTTGGCGTAGACAGTGTCGATAATCAGCACCGCCATTTGGTTGAGCTGATTAATCGGCTCGACGAGGTAGTCGCTATAGGTGAAGATCAGCAAACCATTATGGAAATAGTCAATCAACTGGTTGACTATACGGTCTATCACTTTCAACATGAAGACGAATTGATGGTAAATGCCGGCTATAACCAGGATATGCTGGAGCGCCACAGACAACAGCATCAAGACTTCGTAGAAAAAATTAAATCAGTGCAGATTGATGTCAAAACTGATAGCAATGTTGTATCAAAGGATTTGCTGGATTTTTTGGTTGATTGGTTGTGTCGCCATACCTTAAAGACTGATAAGCTGATGGCTATCAGTCTTAATAAAGGCATAGATGCGGCTGAAATTGAATTTGACAAGCATGAACAAATTGAAATTTTACATAGTAATTTATATTCCGCATTAAGGGAGAGCGAAGATCGCTTCAAGGAATTAGCCGACAATTTGCAAGCCTTGATCTGGGTTACCAATGCCAAAAATTTGCCGATATTTTGTAATCGCTACTGGTTTAAAACTTTTGGGCTAAAACATGGCGCGGTAGACCGGCAACAATGGTTGAACATCATTCACGCCGATGATAGGGAAAACGTCTTTCAAACTTATCAAATAGCAGCCGACGAACTGACCAAGTTTCAGATTCAATACCGCCTGAGTCATGCCGATCATAAACTAGTCTGGATACTGGAAACCGCAGTGCCTCGTGTCCGTAAAAATGGCGAATTTGCCGGATTAATGGGTTGCGGCATGGATATTACCAGTCAAAAATTGGCTGAGGAAGCTTTGTTAAAGTTGAATCAGGAATTGGAGCAAAGGGTTGATGAGCGAACTCAGGCCTTAATCGCCGCCAATAGAACCCTGGAAGTGGAAAAGAATCAGCAAACTTTGCTAAACCGTAAGCTTAAAGAAACGCAGGCTCATCTGGTTCAGTCCGAAAAAATGGTTTCCATCGGTCAGCTTGCTGCCGGAGTTGCCCATGAAATTAACAATCCGCTAGGTTATATTTATTCCAACCTTAATAGCTTAAAGCAATACATTTTAGAGCTCACTGAAATAGCGGAGCGAGCCGATAAATTGGTAGAAGCCTTACCCGCCAATCATCCTGAGGTTATCGGTTTCAATCAGCTTAGGCAAAATATTGATCTCAATTTTCTGAAAACTGACGCTACCGACCTGGTTAACGAGTCTCTGGAAGGCGCTATACGCGCCAAAAAGATTGTGCAGGATTTGCGAGACTTTTCCCGTATAGACAAGCAGGAAAGAGAAATGTTTGATCTGGAAGCGGGTTTAAACGCTACCTTAAACATTGTTAACAATGAATTAAAATATAAAGCCGAAGTGATTAGACAATTTGGTGGAATTAAACCGTTTGAGTGTGTTGGCGCTCAACTTAATCAGGTATTTATGAATTTACTGATTAACGCTGCACACGCTATTGAAGAATTTGGAAAAATTACCATACGCACCGGCTACATGGCCGATGACTGGATATGGGTGGAAGTGGAAGATACTGGCTGCGGTATAAGTGACGACATTAAAGCCAAAATTTTTGATCCGTTTTTTACCACCAAACCTGTTGGCCAAGGCACCGGTTTGGGGTTATCGCTTTCTTATAAAATCATCAAAGATCATTTTGGACATATATTGGTGCATTCAACCCCTGGCCAAGGAACCAAATTTCGAATTGAACTTCCCGTACATCCGCAAACAAGATAGTTTTTTCATCATGAGCTTGAAATTGGACTAGTTATCTTCCTGACCTATGGAATAGGCCAAAGAAGGGCAAATATAACTTCCTCCGCTAGCTACTTTACGAATAGCGGTCAGCAGCACTTCAGGATTACTGTCTTTACTGACGTAACCGTGCGCACCAGCTTGTATAGCCATTTTTGCAATTTGCGGATCATTGTACATACTGAGCACCAAAATTGGCAGTTCGAGCATTTTTGCGGTAATGATGTTTATTAAATCGACTCCGTTAGGCGGCGGCATAGACATATCCATCAATAGAATGTCGTATTTGCTTTGAGATAATTGTTCAATCACCTGTTTGCCGTTTGAAGCTTCTCCGGAAGCGACAATATCCCCAGCCCAATTGAATAATTGTTTAATGCCTTCTCTAAGAATAGGGTGATCATCAGCCATTAGTACGTTAATCATAAAAGACTTCCGGTAATCAGCTAAATAGCTTAAAGTTGTTTTTCAACGTGATAAATTTTTGTTGGTAAAGCATGATCATTCCTTATGAATAAGTCCTGCCACAAATTTAACAGGGAAGCCTGCTTCAGACTGGATACGGAAAGCCGTAAGGTAGGCGAAAATTCACAGCATAAAGTTAAAGACAAATTAAAAGTTCTTCTTGCCATAATCAAGCTAAGTTTTGTCTCGAAAGTTTCAACTACGGATTGATAATACACCTGAAATTGATTCAGTACCAAGTCATGCTGCAGATCATGCAAAAAAGACTGAATCTTTAATGCTTCATTATGATATTAAGCATTTTTTATCAAAAAACTTCAGCATGATTTTTGAATAGAGCTTAATTGAAAAAAAAGGCATATCCAAAAATAATCAATGTTTAATTTTAAGAAGAAAAATTTTTTAGAAAGGCATATTGTTATCTTGGTTACTTCGGTAATAGCGATGCATCGTTGCTTTGTATATTTGGTATATGAATTTGATAATGAAATCAATATCCTGTCGTGTTGGCTATAGCCATGCAAATTAATGTTGGTTTTTTATGTCTGCAAGAGTGTGATAACTGGTTTTCCAAGACAAGAAAATAAGGAATATATTTCGTTGCATCTAAGTCATTAAAAGGCTATCTTTACATTTACATGACGATAGAGTTGTGGAGAAGAGGAAAAAACGGCGATAATATCCAAACGGTGGAAGTTAGCCGGGGTTAGGGGAGAAAAGGGTAACTGCAAAATTAAAAATAACAGCACTTCCCTTTTTATTAAAATTAGAATAAAATTCCGGTTCTGATTGCCGATGTTATATCGACACAGAACGCAGCACTTTGAAAAAGTAGGGAGATCATATGCTTATTTTAACTCGTAGAGTGGGGGAAACTCTTATGATTGGTGACGAAGTAACCGTTACTGTTCTTGGGGTTAAAGGGAATCAGGTACGAATAGGTGTTAACGCTCCGAAAGATGTTTCTGTTCACCGAGAAGAGATTTACGAGAGAATCAAGAAAGAACAATCAGAGGCTGGCGCTCATAGTGCTTAATTACTGAATAAGGAGAGATGGCCGAGAGGCCGAAGGCGCTCCCCTGCTAAGGGAGTATGGGCCAAAAGTCCATCGAGGGTTCGAATCCCTCTCTCTCCGCCATACAGAGTTTTAAGGTTGACAAGAATCGAAAAAAATACGATAATAAGCGGCTCGATAACGATAAGCGCCCGTAGCTCAGCTGGATAGAGTACTCGGCTACGAACCGAGCGGTCGGGAGTTCGAATCTCTCCGGGCGCGCCATATCAAAAATTATTCCCCTGTAGCTCAGTCGGTAGAGCGGGTGACTGTTAATCACTAGGTCGGCGGTTCGAGCCCGTCCGGGGGAGCCAGTAAAATCAAGCCTTTAGGTGAAAATCTAAGGGCTTTTTTTTGTCCGTGGAGCACTGGTGGGACACTTCAAAATAAAAAGCCATAACACACCGCAATAAATCAGACTGGGGTTTTCCACGAAAACGCGTCTACCCCACACCGACAGAACCGACAAAACCCCGCAAAGCTGACCACCACCAGACCGGCTAAAAAATAGCCAATTCGACCGCTTTTTATTTCCAACTGTCCCTTGAGTGTCCCATTATGGCTAATATACTTTTTTATTCCTTATAATTCATAAACTAAATGCAATTAAACAGGTGATTATCTATCACTTCTTGCTATTTTTGCGCTTTGTTACAGACTTTTACACGCACAAACAAATCGGGCTTGAAGGTGCTACCTGAGCTAAGCAAAAACCGGTAATGCATCCAGCTCAATTCGGGACGCACTGCGTCTCGAATTGGATATGGTTGTTCATTGTTAATGAACAGGCTAAAACAATGAACAAGAATCAGTAACCCATTGAGTTAAAGTGAAAACAACTGAAATCGACCTAATCGATCAAGCTGCCGATCAGCTTAAACAAAACACTGGTTTTAAGGTGGAGATCAATCAGTTCTCTAAGCAAGACTTAGACGCAGCCGGTTTTATAGACACAGGCGCAACGCGCATACCAATAGAAATTTATATAAAAAAGGTTATCTCCACCGGCATTATTCCTGCAATTGCCCATAAATTCACGGGCATAACCGTACAAAGTTTAGTTGTAGCGCAGCACATTAACCCAATGCTGGCAGAACGGCTAAAGGAAATGGACATATCCGGCTGCATCGTCATATGCGTCATTGCCAATATTATTAAACTGCGTCTTTCAAATCCTTGCCAGCTTTAAACGAAGGAACTTTTGCCGCAGCAATGGTAATGCTCTCACCGGTTTGCGGATTTCGTCCGGTACGTTCAGCTCTTTCCTTCACTTCGAAAGTGCCAAATCCAACTAAACTTTGTACGGTTATGCCCGTGAATTTATGGGCAATTGCAGGAATAATGCCGGTGGAGATAACCTTTTTTATATAAATTTCTATTGGTATGCGCGTTGCGCCTGTGTCTATAAAACCGGCTGCGTCTAAGTCTTGCTTAGAGAACTGATTGATCTCCACCTTAAAACCAGTGTTTTGTTTAAGCTGATCGGCAGCTTGATCGATTAGGTCGATTTCAGTTGTTTTCACTTTAATTCAATGGGTTACTGATTCTTGTTCATTGTTTTAGCCTGTTCATTAACAATGGAATAACCATATCCAATTCGAGACGCAGTGCGTCCCGAATTGAGCTGGATGCATTACCGGTTTTTGTTAGCTCAGGTAGCACCTTCAAGCCCGATTTGTTTGTGCGTGTAAAAGTCTGTAACAAAGCGCAAAAATAGCTAGAAGTGATAGATAATCACCTGTTTAATTGCATTTAGTTTATGAATTATAAGGAATAAAAGTATATTAGCCATAATGGGACACTCAAGGGACAGTTGGAAATAAAAAGCGGTCGAATTGGCTATTTTTTAGCCGGTCAGTGGCGCAGCTTTTCGGGGTTTTGTCGGTTCTGTCGGGTGGGGTAGACGCGTTTTCGTGGAAACCCAGTCTGATTTATTGCGGTGTGTTATGGCTTTTTTTTTTGAAGTGTCCCACCAGTGCTCCACGGACAAAAAAAAGCCCTTAGATTTTCACCTAAAATCTTAATTTTACTGGCTCCCCCGGAGGGCTCGAACCGCCGACCTAGTGATTAACAGTCACCCGCTCTACCGACTGAGCTACAGGGGAATAATTTTTGATATGGCGCGCCCGGAGAGATTCGAACTCCCGACCGCTCGGTTCGTAGCCGAGTACTCTATCCAGCTGGGCTAGGGCCTTATCGTTATCGAGCCGCTTATTATAGATTCTTTTTTCGATTCTTGTCAACCTTAAAACTCTGTATGGCCGAGAGAGAGGGATTCGAACCCTCGATGGACTTTTGCACCATACTCCCTTGCCGGGGAGCGCCTTCGGCCTCTCGGCCATCTCTCCTTATTAAGTAATTAAGCACTATGACGCCAGCCTCTGATTGTTCTTTCTTGATTCTCTCGTAAATATCTTCTCGGTGAACAGAAACATCTTTCGGAGCGTTAACACCTATTTGTTTTTTGGTTTAACCCCAAGAACAGTAACGGTTACTTCGTCACCAATCCATAAGAGTTTCCCCCACTCTACGAGTAAAATAAGCATATGATCTCCCTACTTTTTTGGAGTTCCTGGTTGCCTGTCGATATAACATCGGCAATCAGAACCGGAATTTTATTCTAATTTTCAAAATAAAAGGGAAGTGATGTTATTTTTAAATTTGCGGTTACCCTTTTCTCCCCTAACCCCGGCTAACCCCCCACCGTTTGGATATTATCACCATTTTTTCCTCTTTTCTCACAACTCTTATGGTCATGTAAATGTAAAGATAGCCTTTTAATGACTTAGATGCAACAAAATGTGTCCCTTATTTTCTTGTCTTGGAAAACCAGTTTTATA